>NZ_JALKVM010000076.1:0-25440 GCF_057440575.1 Johannesbaptistia floridana | reverse complement strand
GCTCCCTGCTCCCTGCTCCCTGCTCCCTGCTCCCTGCTCCCTGCTCCCTGCTCCCGGAGCTCCCCCTCTCCGAAAGTTCCCCTGCTAGAAAGGGTCAGCTTTTACCCACAAAGCTAACCCCCCTTCTCTACCTCTAGCGGCTAGTAAAGTATCGGTAACTAGAAAATAGACAAAAAACGGTTGTTTGGCTACACTTTGATTGAGAAATTCTGCTTCTTTTACTTGACCATTTCTTATATATCCTGAGTATATCTGTTTATTTAGGATAGAAATAGTCAATCTAGTAAAATCGAAAACTAGAATATTTTTAGGTTCTAGAAATTTAATTGGACCTGATAATTTTAATTTAAGTAATCCCAATTGTACGCAATTTTCTACTCCCTCAACTCCTAATAAAGATTTAGGTAGATAAGAGAGAGAAATTTTGATGAACTTAGGTACATATTTCCCAGATCCTAAGACTATTCCTGCTTTTTCTCTAGTTTTTTTGGTGCCAGTGATAAAACAGAGACGCCAACTGCCCCATAATTGTGATAAGGAGTACTGTTGTTTATTTTTTCTTGTATTAGTTTCTAAAGTTAGTAAAGATTCAACTACTTGTTCTGGATCCGGTTTTTCAGGACTATTATCTATAAATAATTTACCTGCCTTTTGTAAAAGAGACAATGTTTCCATTAATTTAGAAATATAGTTATAAAATTATGAATAAGTTAAGTTTATAGTAACTCGAAGTCCGATTCTGATAAAGACAAAATTATGTCTAACTGTATTTGTTTAGAGTAATCCCATAAACCGACTAACCATCTTTGAGCATTTTCTCTGGCTAAGATTACACCATATTGGCCGGAGGCATAGTCAGGATAAAAAATACGAATTATACTACCTACTTTTAGCATAGCCAATGCTTTGATAAATTTTTGACACGCTATCATAACTCAAAACATCAAAAAATATTGTTATAAATTATACATTCATCCAGCTAGGGAGCAGGATGCAGGGAGCAGGGAGCTTTCGGAGCAGGGAGCTTTCGGAGCAGGGAGCTTCTGAGCAGGGAGCTTCTGAGCAGGGAGCAGGGGGAGCAGGGGAGCAGTAACCTGTAGGTTGGGTTGAGGTAACGAAACCCAACATCTTCCACCCATAATGAGTAATGAGTAATGAGTTTTGAAGTAATGAGTAAGAAGGTAGCCTGTAGGTTGGGCCCTTGTCACGAAACCCAACATTATATTAGTAGTTGTAGTGGTTTAGTTTTAAAGTTCTATGTTAGTAGTATGAGTAGGGTGTGTTAGGGCGAAGCCCGTAACGCACCAAACATGAGTAATGAGTAATGAGTAATGAGTTTTGAAGTAAGAAGGTAGCCTGTAGGTTGGGTTGAGGAACGAAACCCAACATCTTCCACCTTTGCCAAAATTTACTGATGAGGGAGAGGGGGAGCAGGGAGCAGGGAGCACCGGAGCACGGGAGCAGGGAGCTTCTGAGCAGGGAGCAGGGGAGAAATTTTAAGTAAAATCTTACTTCAAAACTCATTGCTTCTTACTTCAAAACTCATTACTTCAAGACTTCAAGACTTCAAGACTCAACCACAATCAGTAACTTTGGGTCAAGATGCAAAATCTGAGTTACTGTGTCTTTTCTAATCCATAGGCGATCGCACACAGCCAGGAAAAGAGTAAGAGAAATAAAATCACTCCTCCAGAGATTCCTCCAAAAACCCCTATGCCTCTCAGTAAATAAATAACTAAAGTCAGAGGTAGCAAAATAATTAAAATATAACCGAGAATCTGAATTAAATAACGCCTTGAGAGATTCATCAGTAAGTTATTCCTAAAAATTGATAATAATTTACAATCCGATCAAATCCAGAATCTGTTACCTGGTCTAGTTTTCTAAATCAAGCCGAGGATTAGAGAGTCCACTTTGAGAATATTCTCTTTACTAATTATATCTCTAGACCACCCTCAAAGGATCTTAACCCCACCAGATCAAGCCACCGGGATGATTCTTAGCTCTTATACTAAATATCTGGAGAGTTTATAGCATTTTTCGGACTCATGAGGTTGTACCTAACTCCTGCCTCCTGCCTCCTGCCTCCTGCCTCAAAAGGATAACCTCTGTACCTCACCTAGACTGAAAAACCCTATATCTAGGTAATGAATTTAATATTTGAGTTTTTTTGTTTATTGTCTTTATTTACGGTAAATAAAGAATAAAACTAGTTTATACAGCTTTATTTAAGCTTGAGGTGATTTTAGATCTATATATTCTTCAAATTCCTAGTTTATAAATCTAAATAAGCGAGATAGAGGGTTAACCTGTAATTGAGACCCCCTTTTCATTGAGAGAGAATTTAGACAATAATGCAAACAGAAGCGAATAGAAAAAAATAAATATAGGAGAAATAAAAGCGTGAAAATCTCAGTTTATGGAAAAGGCGGTATTGGTAAATCTACAACTAGTTGTAATATTTCAGTTGCTCTGGCGAAAAGAGGGAAAAAAGTTTTACAGATAGGTTGCGATCCCAAACATGATAGTACCTTCACTTTGACAGGTTTTCTAATTCCCACCATTATCGACACTCTACAAGAAAAGAATTTTCACTACGAAGATATTTGGCCAGAAGAAGTTATTTACAAAGGCTACGGAGGAGTAGATTGTGTAGAAGCAGGTGGTCCTCCAGCGGGAGCAGGATGTGGAGGGTATGTAGTAGGAGAAACAGTAAAACTACTCAAAGAACTAAATGCCTTTGATGAATATGACGTGATTCTATTCGACGTACTTGGCGACGTAGTTTGTGGAGGATTTGCGGCACCCCTCAACTACTCTGACTATGGATTAATTGTCACTGATAACGGTTTTGATGCCTTGTTTGCGGCTAATCGTATTGCTGCATCCATTCGAGAAAAAGCGCGTACTCACCGTTTACGTTTAGCAGGTTTAATTGGTAATCGTACAGCGAAAAGAGACTTGATTGATAAATATGTAGAAGCTGTACCAATGCCTGTATTGGAAATATTGCCTTTGATTGAAGATATTCGTATTTCTCGGGTTAAGGGTAAAACACTATTTGAAATGGCCGAAACAGATCCAAGTTTAGCTTATGTTTGTGACTACTATCTCAATATCGCTGATCAAATCTTGGCTTTACCAGAAGGAGTAGTACCAAATGATGCTCAAGATCGCGAATTATTCACTTTACTATCAGATTTTTATCTGAATCCAGTGACTCCTCAAACTCAAGATACAGAATTAGATCTGATGATGGTTTAAAGCAGAGAAACCCCTGTCTTAAGGCTATGCTTTATAAGGAACTCACCAAACCCTTGTATAGCAGGGAGCAGGGAGCACCGGAGCAGGGAGCAGGGAGAACCCTTTTAAGTAAAATTACTTAATTTCCTAAATAATGTATTTTTTTATACATTATTTTCTTAAACAAAATCTGAAA
This sequence comes from Johannesbaptistia floridana, assembly GCF_057440575.1. NCBI lineage: Bacteria > Bacillati > Cyanobacteriota > Cyanophyceae > Chroococcales > Cyanothrichaceae > Johannesbaptistia > Johannesbaptistia floridana. Next base: position 22,001 of record NZ_JALKVM010000076.1, on the reverse strand, counting down.
AAGCACTAACCCACAAGTTACGGTTTTTGTCAAGTTTTATGTTAAGAAAGATGTTTATAAAGGATAGGTCTTAAGGTGTGAAAACAAAAATATAAAGGTGATTGGCGATCGCTCCCCAAAAAATATCATACTCAGATGGCAGCAACACCCGCATTACTTAAGACATGGATAATTCCCAATTCATTTGACCATCACCGCTACTAGTCTGCGTTCAAACAAAATAAGCGTGGACTGAGTTAATCTCAGATCTTGCATCTTTACCTAATGTTACTGGTTGTTGTTGAGTAATGAGTTTTGAAGTAATGAGTAATGAGTTAAAGAATTAATGCGATCGCGCTTAAAAATTGATTTTCGCCTGTTGGCCAATTTCTGTACTTTTGTACTTGCGTGCAAGATATGAGTTAATTGAAATAAATTGTAAGATAACAAGTAAGAGAAAAAAATATGACTATCGCTCAAGAACCAAATGCTTTAAACTTTGACTGTGAAACTGGAAATTATCATACCTTTTGTCCCATTAGCTGTGTAGCTTGGTTATATCAAAAAATTGAAGATAGCTTCTTTTTGGTAATTGGAACTAAAACCTGTGGCTATTTCTTACAGAATGCTATGGGGGTAATGATATTTGCTGAACCTCGTTACGCTATGGCTGAGTTAGAAGAAGGGGATATCTCCGCACAACTGAATGATTATGAAGAATTAAAACGTCTATGCACACAAATTAAGCGCGATCGCAACCCCAGTGTAATTGTCTGGATTGGCACTTGCACTACAGAAATTATCAAAATGGATTTAGAAGGGTTAGCGCCACAGTTAGAAGCAGAGATAGGTATTCCTATTGTAGTAGCTCGTGCTAATGGTTTAGACTATGCCTTTACCCAAGGAGAAGATACAGTTTTAGCGGCAATGGCCCACAAATGTCCCAAGGAAGCGCCAGAAACGGAGAAACAAGAACGCAATGCCATGCAAAAACTACTTAACTTTGGACGCAAAGCAGAACAAGATACTAAAGAGTCAGAATATGTAGATCATCCACCGTTGGTGTTATTTGGTTCTTTGCCAGATCCCGTGGTGACTAATTTAACTCTAGAACTAAAGAAACAAGGGGTTCAAGTTTCCGGTTGGCTACCAGCTAAACGTTATACTGAGTTACCCGTAATTGAAGAAGGTAACTATGTGTGTGGAGTTAATCCCTTTTTGAGTCGTACGGCTACTACTTTGATGCGTCGTCGTAAATGTAGACTGATTGGGGCCCCATTTCCCATTGGACCTGATGGAACTCGCGCTTGGCTAGAAAAAATCTGTTCTGTGTTTGGGATTGAACCTCAAGGATTAGCAGAAAGAGAAGCATCTATTTGGGAAAATTTGGAAGAGTATCTTAAATTAGTGCGGGGTAAATCAGTATTTTTTATGGGTGATAACTTGTTAGAGATTTCTTTGGCCCGTTTCTTAATACGCTGCGGCATGACTTGTCCAGAGATTGGTATTCCCTACATGGATAAACGTTATCAAAAAGCTGAATTAGATTTCTTGGTGAAAACTTGTGAGGAAATGGGGGTTCCTCTCCCGAAAATTGTGGAAAAACCTGATAATTATGACCAAGTGCAAAGAATCAAAGATATACAGCCTGATTTAGTAATTACAGGAATGGCCCATGCAAATCCTCTAGAGGCCCGTAATATTAGCACTAAATGGTCTGTGGAGTTTACTTTTGCTCAAATTCACGGATTTACGAATGCACGCGATATTTTAGAGTTAGTGACTCGTCCTCTACGTCGCAACAATCGTTTAGAAGGATTACCCAAAATGCCCACTACTTGGTAAAAATAATTGAGTAACCTCAGTTAAAAACTAGGTTCGTAGTTGGACTTTAGTCCAATAGATATATTAATTCTTCATCAGAGTTTTAAGCAATCAGAATTTCTTTTATGAATCGCTGATTGCTTTTTTAACTCATATCTTGCACCAGTACTCATGTACTAAATTAACCTCAGAAAAAGTTCATTTCTCTTTCGCCGAAGATTTTGCACTCGGTCAACACTCATATAGCCTTTTTAAGGCTGGTGAGGTACAAAGGTTATCCTTTTGAGGCAGGAGGTTCCGAGTTAGGTACAACCTCATGAGTCCTTTGAAATGCTATAACTCATAACTTCTTACTTCAAGACTTCAAGACTTCAAAACTCATTACTCATTACTCCTTACTCATTACTCAACCTCCACCAGTAACTTTGGGTAAAGATGTAAGATCTGAGTTTAATGTTGTGTTAGTGTTGTGTGTTATAATCCGATAAAGTTCATGATATAGCGCTACGCATTAATATTAGGACATTCTTCTGTTCCGTTGTTCCCTTTTAGTCAAGTATATATGTCAAATACCATTTTTTGTACTGCTATATTACTGATTATTTTTTCTGCTTAACTAGAGTCAGAAGTTGATAATGATAACAAATAAACTTAAAAGTATATTAATTTTTATAGTATTATTACTTGCTAGTTGGGCAGGTAATTATTTTAATATATCGCTTTTTTTTGGAGTTGATTTTTTATTTGGCAGTATATTTGTATTAATTATTGTTTATTACTATGGAATTTTCTGGGGGGCGATCGCCAGTTTTTGTGGAGGTAGTTACACTTATTTTCTTTGGGAACATCCCTATGCTTGTTTAATTTTAGTTTTGGAGGCCATTTTTGTCGGTTATTGGTTGCGTCGTAGTAGTAATAGCTTAATTTGGTTAGTCAGTTGTTATTGGTTATTTCTAGGAATCTGGTTAGTTGCTTTTTTCTATGGTTTAGTTTTACATGTACCTCTTTTATCCACTGGACTAATTATGATGAAACAGTCGGTTAATGGTATTTTTAATGCTGTAGTAGCTACTTTAATCATTAACTATGTACCTATTTTATCTAAATCTTCCCGTCAACAATACATCTCTTTTAGAGAAGCTGTTTTTAATATCTTAATTAGTTTTATTGTTTTTTCTAGTTTAATTATAACTATTTTTCAAGCGAATCAAACTCTCAATATTATTACCTCTAGTATTATCAAAGAACTCAATCAGACTAGTACAATTACCGCTGATTCTTTGAATAATTGGTATGAACAGTGTCAAAACAATTTCTTACTTATATCTCAAAAAGCTTCTATTTATCTAAAACAAGATCCTGAATCTTTGCAAAATTACTTAAATCTCTATCAAGATACCTCTTCCGAATTTAATACAATTTATATCACAGATAAAAATGGTATAATTATTGCTTCTTCTTCCCTGAGGGAACAGAATGATTTTTATGTTGGTCGCGACCTTTCAGAAAAACTGCAAATAGAGAAAATTAGTAAAAACAGAGAATTAAAAATTACCTCGATTTATGAAGATTCTGTGCAAAAGATTCCCCATATCAGTTTTATACTACCTATATTTAATAATAATCAATTTCAGGGATTAGTTTATGCAAGTATCAACCTAGATAAACTCCAAACAATTTTATTATCTTTTGTTTCTAATTCTGAAGTAGTTTTCACAACTATTATAGACTCAAATCAAAAAGTAATTACTAGTAGTGATGATAATCTTGATACCTTTGAGAATTACGATGTTTATAGTCAAGGAGAAATAATTAATAGAGAAAACAGTGTTTGGCAATGGTTACCTGAGTCTCCTGGTACTCCCATCATGGTACGTTGGCAAAAATCCTATTATGTCAAAGAAATTCCCCTCGATTTTAATTTATCTTGGAAGTTAATTACCAAAATTACCATCAATCAGCAAATTGAATTTTTAGAAAAAATATATTTTCAAAGTTTATTATTAGTATTTATAATTATAATTATCTTTATATACATTTCTGATTTCTTAAGTAAAAATATAGCCTTACCTCTTAGCAAATTAAGTAATCTTACCACAGTAGTTTATCAGAAAAAACTACTAACAGGAAAAAGAAAACTAAAAAAATTGAAATCTAATATAAAAGAAATTAAAATATTAGATAAAAATTTTCACACAATGGTTAACAAATTAATTCAGCAATTTACAGAAATTAATGAAGCTAAAAATAATTTAGAGAAGAGAGTATTAATCAGAACCAAAGAATTAACGGAAGCAAATGAACATTTAGCTTCAGAAATTAAGCATCGTCAAATAATAGAAACAGAATTGAGAGAGAGTAAAGACAGATATGATATAGCAGTATCTGAAACTAAAAATGGTCTCTGGGATTGGAATAATTGTACGAATGAAGTGTATTATTCTCCGGCTTTTTTGAAAATAATTGGTTATGAAAATGATGATTTGCCCAATGAGATTTATAGTTGGTCAAAATTAGTACATCCTGATGATATAAAATCAGCGGTCAAGATGATTAACGATCATCTAATGGGAAAGAGTGAAATTTACACTGATACCTATAGACTAAAACATCGCCAAGGACATTATATATGGGTAGCGGCTAGGGGAAAATGTATAGAAAGTGGATATAGAATGGTGGGAACAATTACTGATATCACCGCCAGTAAAAAAGCAGAAGCAGAGTTAATCCAAGCTAAAAAAGCGGCAGAGGTTGCTAACAAGGCAAAAAGCGAATTTGTAGCCATGATTTCTCATGAAATCCGTACTCCCATGAATAGCATAATTAATATGACCGAGTTAGTATTAGACACATCTTTAACTCCTATTCAGCAAGATTGGTTAGAAACAATTAGACGGTCTGGAAATAATCTTTTACAAATAATCAATGATCTATTGGATTTCTCAAAAATCGAAAAGGGAAAACTAACCATTCAATCAGAATCCACAAACCTCCGTAATTTAATAGAAACTGCCATAGAGGTAATTACTCCCGATGCCAGAAAAAAGAAAATAAACATAGCTTATTATTGTGAGAAACAAGTTCCCGAGATTATTTTGGTAGACAGTAATCGCCTTTATCAAATTTTACTAAATCTGCTGAGTAACGCTGTCAAATTTACGAAAATAGGTTCAATAATTATCAAAACTACTGTTAAGCATAAAACAAAAGATAACCAGTATAAATTAGAATTTATGGTACAAGATACGGGTATAGGTATACCAACTGACAAAATAAACAAACTATTTCAGCCTTTTAGTCAAGCAGATAATTCTATAACTCGTGAGTTTGGTGGTACAGGTTTAGGATTAGTAATTAGTCAAAAATTATCTAAAATGATGGGAGGAGATATTTGGGTTAAGAGTGAATACGGAGTAGGATCTCAATTTTTCTTTGAGATTAAAGCTAAGGCTATAGAAATTGCTAAGTCTGAATCTTATACCCAAACACTTTTATTGCTTAAGGATAAAAAAATATTACTCATAGATGATGATATTCTCTCTAGTCAAGTATCTGCTTTGGAAATACAGAATTGGGGAATTGCCGTAACTACCGTTAAATCAACAAGAGATGCTTTAAGAGAGTTAACAAAGGATAAAGTTTATGATGCAGTGTTAATTGGAAGTGAAATACTAGCAGATGATTGCACAGATTTAGTAGATAAGATTCGTAAATTTCCCCTAATTTTACTTGATTCTCAAGAAAATAAACAGATAGATAAACTTAATATTCAAGATTTTGCAGCAATAGTTCCTAAACCAATTAAGTATTTAATACTGCAAGAAAAACTAGTGGACATTTTTAGTAAAGGAGAGTTAGAGTCGAAAAAAATAGACACTCCTAAATCTGATTTACGCCTTTATAGCAATACAGGTATCAATTATCCTTTGAAAATTTTAGTGGCTGAAGATAATAAAATTAATCAAAAGGTGATTATTCAAATATTAAAAAGAATTAATTACCAAGCAGATATTGTAGAGAATGGTTTAGAAGTATTAAATATATTAGAAAACCAGACTTATGATGTTATTTTGATGGATATACAAATGCCTAAATTAGATGGCATAGAAACTACCCAGAAAATTTGTAATCTTTATAGAAATCGTCCCTGGATTATTGCGATGACAGGTAATGCCATGTTAGAAGACCAAGAAGCAGCCTTAAAGGCGGGAATGGATGAATATTTGACCAAACCTTTGAAAATTCCTCAATTAGTTTCTTCTTTGCAGCATTGTTTTGTTGTGAGAAATTCAAACTAGACCGGATGACACAGGCTCAGATCTTGCATCTTTACCCAAAGTTACTGGTGGGGGATGAATATGAGTAATGAGTAAGAAGTAATGAGTAAGGAGTTTTGAAGTAAAAGAATTGATCCTAACCCCTTAAAAATTGATTCTCGCCTGTTGGTCTATTCAGTAACCAGTAGGTTGGGCCCTTGGTAACGAAACCCAACAATTTAACTCTTTGTCTTTGAAGGTTAAGCTCATATCAAAGCACCAGAACTTATGTACTAAATTAACCTCAGAAAAAGTTCATTTCTCTTTCGCCTTATATCTTGCAAAGGTATACCAATTTTTAAGCGTTGAGCATTAATTCTTTAACTCATTACTTCAAAACTCATTACTTCAAAACTCAACCCCCACCAGCAACTTTTGGCAAAGGTGCAAGATCTGAGTTAAGTGTTGGGTTGCTACAGGCGCTATATTATTCAATCAATCAGTTTTTTCCTAAGCTAATGAAAGTACATAAGTTCTGGTGCAAGATCTCAGGGGCGCAAGCCAAAGGGGGCGCAAGCCGAAGGAGGGGGCGCAAGCCTTGCGCCCCTACTACATTGAATAAATATGCGTGTCACTTATTAGACCACCGGAGCGATCGCTCTTTTTAACTCACATCTTCCACCAGCTCATATCTTGCACTCCTAAAAAAGTCCTGAAATTCGCCAACAGGCGAGAATCAATTTTTAAGGGGCGCAAGCCGAAGGAGGGGGCGCAAGCCGAAGGAGGGGGCGCAAGCCGAAGGAGGGGGCGCAATAAACTTACTCAAAATTGCCAGCGAAAGCGGAGAGCGCCTTAGAGGCTGTTTTTTGGTCAATAATCTTGAGTTATTGGGAGGCGCTCTCCGCCACTTCATAAGTTATTTGTGACCCCAAACCATTAACTGGTAAAGGCTGGCAATTTTGAGCAGGTTTTCTCTCGCGGGCGCAAGCCTTGCGCCCCTACTACATTGAATAAATATGCGTGTCCCTTATTAGACCACCGGAGCGATCGCTCTTTTTATAGCAATGAGCCAATAGATGTTGACAAAAATGATGAAAAGCCCCCCTTAGTAAGGGGGGTTGGGGGGAAAAGTTAGTAATAAATGTTGTTAACACCACTGCGGTCACTGCTATTAACTCACATCACTCGCATCAGTACTTATGTACCAAATTATTGTGGTCATCCGTTCCCCGGATTTTAAATCCGGGGCCATAGATGACCGCATAAGCGCGGTCAAAAGTTCATTTCTTTTTCGCCTAAGATCGTAGCTTGAGAACAAAAATACTGAATACGCCTTTAGTGTCAACCAATTTTTAAAGGTTGAGCATTAATTCTTTAACTCATTACTTCAAAACTCATTACTTCAAAACTCCAAAGCTTAGTACTTCAAGACTTCAATACTTCTTACTCGTTACTCATTACTCATTACTTCAAAACTCATAATTCATCCACAACCAGTAACATTAGGTAAAGATGCTTTGGTCTCAGTCCTACCCTACATAAACTAAATTTAGTATTACATAGCTACTTCTTCAATTTCTGGTAATTTCTCAATATTTAGAGGGGAAGATTGGTTATTATCCGATAGACGTTTGAGTAATTGAGAGCGAGAATCGTGAAGAAGATAAATAATTTCATCTCCTGGTTGCCATTGATTATAAGCTTTTACTACCTGTAAACTGTTATTGCGTTTAACCAAGAGAGGTAAAAACTCGTGGGAACGCTTGAGAACATCAACATGGACTTGTTGAAGAGGCATAACTGATTGTCTCAAGGTAATTTTGCCTAGTTTACATTGTCCTGATTCTATGTATTTATTCCAAGTTTTTAAAGGCACTTCTGACAAGAAAGCAGCACTAACTTTTTTATGTTCAGGAATCTCTTGGTCATCTGAGAATACTGCTAAAACACGAGGTGGATTAAACTCTTCAATTGCCTGACGGGCTAGTAAAAAATTCACCTCTCCATTACTAGTAGCGGCTAAAAATGTACCCATAGATTCGATCCCCGCCTCTTCTAAGACCTCAGGTTTCAAGCCGCTACTTTGATACACAGGTAAATGTTCTTCTCTAGCTTTGGCGCAATATTCGGGGTTTGTATCTATTAAGACCACTGATTCTCCCTGTTCTATGAATAGATGTCCGAGAAGACGGCCTAAGGAATTACAACCAATAATTACAGCGCCTGTGGCTTCACAGGTGGTAATTCCTAGCCATTTAGCCACCCATCTTGCTGTTAATCCTTGAATAAAGACTGTCATCAAAATTGTCAGAAATACTAGGGCTTTAATGGCATCTCCCCCGTTGATCCCATTATTGGTTAAAAGTATCGCGAATAATGAAGCAACTGAAGCCGAAACAATACCCCTCGGTGCTACCCAAGCAATAAATAGTTTTTGTCGCCAATTCATGTCGCTAACTGTAGTACATAATGCAACACTAATTGGTCTAACCACGAACATCAAAGTGGCTACAGTTAAAACACTTCCCCAACCTAATGCAAACATACTGGCGATGGATAAATCGGCGGCTAAGAGAATAAATAGGACAGAGACACATAAAACTGTTAATTGTCCTTTGAAGCGTCTAATCAGTCTTTCTTCGGGAATTGATGAGGCTCTAACTACTATACCCGCTACTACCGTAGCCATTAATCCCGACTCATTCTGTATTGTTTGTGCTAAACAAAATAATCCCCAAACACCCGCTAAAACTAGTAGGTTTTTTAAATCCTCTGAGAGAAACTTCGCCTGTTTTAAGATTAAACCTAATAACCAGCCACAACTACCACCAATAACTGCTCCAATCCCCAGGCGCACCATCATCCCTGTAAGAATCTCTATGGGCACGGCATCTGTGTTAATAATTGTATTTAATACAACTACCGCAAGAATTGCTCCCACCGGATCTATTAATACTCCTTCACCTTCTAAAAGAGTGGCTACTTTACGGTCTACAGATACCTGTTTGAGTAACGGACCAACTACCGTAGGTCCAGTTACTACCACTAAAGAAGCATAGAGAAAGGCGATCGCCCAAGGAAATTCTGCTAACCAGTGGGCTGCCATTCCTCCTCCCACCAAGGTGATTAAAGTCCCTATAGTTACTAAATTACGAAGGCTTCCCGATACTCTACCTAAGTCTTTTAATTCTAAATTTAAGCCTCCCTCGAAGAGAATGATGGCTACTGAGAGGGCTACTAACACCTCTAGACCTATTCCTAATTCATGAGTGTGTAATATATTTAAACCATCTCTCCCTAGAGAGATTCCTAAAATTAGCAAAAAGACGATGCTAGGGATTTTTAAATATTCAGCGAGAACCTGGGCTGTGATCCCTGCTATTACCGTTAGTACGATTTGCAAGGTTATTTCAAATGATCCTTCCATAACTTTATTTTAAAGCGTCTTTGGGTTTAAATTATTCCAATAACGCTATTTATATTTTTATAAGTTTTTTCGCTTATTTTAACACTTTTACTAGTAACCTGAAAAAGCTGACTTCAGATGTCAGTAGTTTCCCGGATTTGAAATTGGGGCACCAGGGAAGTCACCGCACAAGCATAGTCAAGATTTAATTACCACGACACTATATAATATCCTAATTGGTAGTGATGCAATCTTTTTAAGTTTCTTTTTATAAGTTACATTTAGTTACAAAATTGCTCTTGAGTAAAAATAGTCAAATTTAGGTTAGATTTAAAAAAGATGAACATTTGAAACCATAGCATTAAGTTGACTGTGGTCTTTAAAAGATATCTCTAAATCAAAAAATAAACTAGAGATTATGAGTAAATTCTACTTTAGGTTAGTTGCTAAATACTTAAGCAATTTACAAGAATATTAAATTACTATTAATTTAGTAGCAATTATAGCTAAAATGACCATTTAAATTTTAGTACGAAAGTGAATAGAATAGTTCACGAAATGAGACAATTGTGAATAAATAAGCAAGTAGAGAGAAAATGATAAATCCATGACTCGTCAAACATATACTGGAGATTATTCTCGTAGAAAAAGATTTAAAGAAGAATTAGGGCTAGAACTATTATGCTTTTTTGGCTTGTCTTTAGCGGCGTTACTTTTGTTTTGTCTTAATTTGGATAGTTTACCATTACGTGACTGGGATGAAGCAACTATTGCCCAAGTTGCTAAAGAAATTGCCGAAGCACCAAGTAAATCTAATCATTGGATTTTTCCTACACTTTGGGGAGAACCTTACTTCAATAAACCGCCTCTGATTCACAATTTAATCGCTGTTCTGTATTCAATAGTAGGGATTAGTGAATGGACTACCCGTTTACCTAGCGCTTTGTTAACAGCAGCTTCTGTTCCTCTTTTATATGCTATGGGGAGAGAAATTTTTCCCTCTCGCAATCCAGCGCTGTTTTCCGCTTTAATTTACTTAACTCTTTTGCCTGTAGTACGTCATGGACGTCTAGCGATGCTCGATGGTCCAGTTCTGTGCTTCTCTATCTTTATGTTTTGGGCAATTTTACGCTCTCGTCGTGACCTTCGTTGGGCTTTGGCTGTTGGTCTGGGTTTTGGCATGATTTGCTTGACTAAGGGAATGGTGGGATTACTACTGGCGGCGATCGCTTTAGTTTTTCTGATTTGGGATACTCCTCGTCTTCTCACTTCTACCTATTTATGGATAGGTATTTTAATTGGTAGCTTACCTGTATTTTTTTGGTACGGAGCGCAATTTAACTATTACGGTCAAGTCTTCGGACAAGAAAATCTGGGACAGCAATTTTTTGCCCGTATTTATTCTGAAAAAGATAACCATAGTGGTCCCCCTTGGTACTATTTACTAGAGTTATGTAAATATACTATGCCTTACTTGTTTTTCTTTGTGGCGGGTTTACGTATAAGTTGGGAAAATCGTAACTGGGGTTGGGCAAAACTTATTTTGGTATGGACAGCCATTTATTTTGTAGCTATTTCTGTGATGGTAACTAAATTACCTTGGTACATTCTGCCTATTTATCCAGCTTTAGCTTTAGCAGGTGGTGCTAAACTTAATCAAATTCATAATCGTCCTTTGTTTTCTTATTACTCAGTTATTTGGAAAGTTCTGTTTAGTTCTATTGCCTTTTTATCTAGTTTTGCCACTGTTTACTTTGCTTTTTTCGCTGAAGATTCCTATAGGCATTTCTTAGCAATTATCTTTTTAACTTTAACATTAACCATGATTGTGGTTACTGTTTTAATTGTGCGTCAAAATAAGAAATTTACTTCTGTGTTATTTTGGGGACTCTATGTGTCTCTACTATTATTTATTTGTTCTCCTGTTTGGAATTGGGAGTTAAATGAAGCTTATCCGGTTAAACCTGTGGCGTCAATCGTTAACAATGCTAATCTCTCCTCTGAAGATTTAATCTACACTTCCTTTGATTATGAACGTCCATCTCTAAATTTCTATAGCAATCATCGTATTTTATCAGCAACCGATGAAGAGTTAACTAAATATTGGCAAAACTTTGATCATATTTACTTACTAATAGACCGAGCAACTAGACAAAGTCTTGAGCTTAATCAGGTTAAAGTTTTAGATAAAAGCGAACCTTGGTTATTAATTACCAAAGATTCTAGTTAAATTGGAGCTTTTGCCAGCAACAAAAAGCTCTGAGAGTGACCCTTGAAGGAGCTTTTTTAATACCGCTTTCTAGAAACTTAGGCTCTTTTTATTTTTCATGAAAAGAGCCTGAAGATTTTTTCTGTTTTTAAATAAGTTATTGCCGATTAAGATGCTTCATCAATAGAAAAATTATGCTCGTCATCATCATCGGTAATTTGCTTAAGGTGAATATGTTTTCTTCCGAGAGTAATTAAAAATTCATCTCCTGCTTCTAAGCCCATTTTCTTGGTATAAGCAGAACCAATTAGAAGATTACCATTAGATTGTACGCTGATCCGATAATTAGCAGAACGTCCACCGCGTCCTTGTCCTTCAGAAGTACTGTCTAACTCAATTCCCTCAGCATCTATTAAAGCATTGAGAAATTTCATCATATTAACTCTTTCTACACCATTTTTAGTGAGAGTATAGTATCCACATTCTCTAGCTTTTTCTTCTTTACTGAGATTTCCTAGTTCTTTTACTTTTTTGACTAAATCAGCTCCTGTCAAGGGTTTTGGTTGGTTTGTTTTGGTCATCAACTTTAATCAATATTCGGGTGTACTAATTTGATTACTATAGAGTTAAATGTATAAATGTAATCAAATCAAAGATTGTTATTTTTCTTTAAAATGATTATACACTAAAAAAGGATAATAACTTAAATTTAAATCTTGGTTATTATCATCTTCTGTATAAATCTAAGCAGAGATCAAAAGATAAGTTTTCTCAACCAATAGAAAACAGCTAAAGAAAAAAATGAAACTAACAACAAAAGGTTATTATAGTGTCAAAGCATTACTAGATCTTAGTCTACAGTCAAACTATGGACCTGCCTCAGTAAAAGCAATCGCTAGTCGTCAAGATTTACCAGCTCCCTATTTAGAAAAACTCTTAATTTCTTTACGACAAGCAGGCTTAGTAAATTCAATTCGCGGAGCCCAAGGAGGATATCAATTAGCTTATCAACCTAGTCAAATTTCTTTAGCAGAAATTTTAAGGGCAGTGGGGGAAAAGATTGACCCTTTAGCTGATTATCAACCGTCGGCTGCTTGTGCAGAAGATTGGGTAACATTCAGCCTCTGGAAACAGGTAAACTCTAAATTAAAAGAAGTTTTAAATAAAATAACTTTAGCAGATCTTTACTATGACGCCAGAAGTTGGCAGGCTTCACAAGGACAAGAAAGTAGTTTTATAATTTAAAATAATTCAAAATAATCAAAAAACTTGAAATTTTATGAGTGAGTTAATTACTTATTCCGGTGGTTGTCATTGTGGCGCTGTGCGCTTCACAGTAAAAATAAGAGAGTATTTAGTATATGATTGTAATTGCTCTATCTGCCGTAAAAAAGGGTTTTTACATCTAAGTGTAGCTCCAGCAGATTTTACTCTGTTGCAAGGAGAAGAATCTTTGAGCACTTATACATTTAATACTCATAAAGCTAAGCATACTTTTTGTTCTGTTTGTGGGATTCATTCTTTTTATAGGTCTCGTTCTCATCCAGAAAATATTAATGTTAATATCCGTTGTTTAGATGAAAATATTTTAAATAAGTTTACCATTAAACCTTTTGATGGAGTAAATTGGGAAGAAAATGTTCATAAAATACAATAAGCAGTTTGGAAGTTGAGTGAATATAGTTTAATTTTTATCTTGGCAGCTCTTGTTGATTATTTAGTAGCAGATCCCCAAAAATGGTTGCATCCTGTGCAAGTAATCGGCTGGTTTATTGCTAAATTTAGTAATTGGTTAGTAGCTCAAGAATTGACCGCGCAATGCGGTCACTCCCAATCCCCGGATTTAAAATCCGGGGAAATATTGACCCCCAATCAACAGCGGGCTTGGGGAGTTATTTTAGGAATAACCGTGATAGTAGGAACTGGTCTGTGTAGCTGGTTCTTGATTTACTTAACGGGTTTATTGAATGTTTGGCTGAAAATTATGGTAGAGATTGTTTTGTTAGCTTCCTGTTTTGCTACTCGGAGTTTAAATCAAGCGGCGATCGCAGTAATTGAACCTCTACAAGCTAACAATTTATCTTTAGCACGCACTCAACTTAGTCAATATGTGGGCAGAGATACTGAGACACTCTCCCAACCAGATATCCTGCGGGCAGTAGTGGAAACAGTTGCAGAAAACACTACTGATGGAGTTACAGCCCCCTTATTTTATGCTTTAGTTGGGTCAATTATACCTGGTTTAGGACCTGTGCCTTTAGCTATGGCTTACAAAGCTGCTAGTACAATAGATTCTATGATTGGTTATCGTCGTCTACCCTATCTTTATATTGGCTGGTTTAGTGCCAAATTAGAAGATATCTTAACTTGGGTTCCCTGTCGCCTCACTGTGGTTACATTAGCTATCATTTCTGGTAAGCCGAAACGAGTTTGGGAAATTTGCCGAAGAGATGCCCATTTAGATCCTAGTCCTAATTCTGGTTGGAGTGAGTCTGTTTATGCGGCAATTTTAGAAGTACAGTTAGGAGGTATTAATACTTATAAGGGTGTAAAAGTGTCTAAGCCTTTATTGGGTGATGCTTTACAAACAATTGAAATTCAGACTGTATTTGATTCTTTGCAATTAACTAGAATCTGTTTTTTAACTTGGTTAGGTGTTTACTTACTGACAAGACAATTTATATTATGACTATAAAATTAATTAATGATTGATTACTGTTACAGTACTTTTATAGCAGTGACCGCAGTGGTGTTAACAACATTTATCACTAACTTTTCCCCCCAACCCCCCTTACTAAGGGGGGCTTTTCATCATTTTTGTCAACATCTATTGGCGAGCTTGCTATATATTAGATTTTTTTCCTCACTTAGTATACCATTGTCTGTCAGTATCATAGCGCGCAGCGCTATAACCTATGGAGAAAATTTTACTATGACGATTCCCTTATTCGATGGTGGTGCGATTCGCATCTAAGGTTGACTAAAAAAGCGATCGCCTTAGTAATTACAAAAAAGACAGCCCACTCAGTTATTGAGTGGGCTGTGCTTAAAGGAATTATCTAACTACTTAGTTAGTTATTTAGTTAGTTGTAATTGTGGCCATCTTTTCTTCGACTTTTTCAATTACATTCTCAGGTAAAGGAATATAACCTAACTCTTGAGCCGTTTCTTGACCATTTTCTAAAGCCCAAGTCATAACATCTATCAATGCTTGTTTTTTCGCAGGATCATCGTACTCTTGGTAAGCCATAATCCAGGTATAAGTAACGATAGGATAGGAATTATCTCCTTCTGGGTCGGTGATAAATGCGCGGAGGTTTTCTGGTAATTCTACAGCTTTGAGGGTTTCAGATGTGCTTTCAGACGTAGGCGTAACAAAATTACCTGACTGATTCTCTAAGCTGGCATAATTGATTCCTAGTTGCTCTGCATAACCGAACTCTAAATAGCCTATAGAGCCTGCGGTTTGAGTAATTTGAGCAGCAACACCCTCGTTACCTTTAGCCCCAACACCTACTGGCCAACTTACGGATTTACCGTCTCCTACTGAGCTTTCCCAGTCAGAGCTAATGGAACTCAAGTGTTTTGTAAATACTCCAGTAGTCCCACTTCCATCAGAACGATAAATAACTGTGATATTCTCGTCTGGTAAATCTACACCTTCGTTATCTTTTTGAATTGCTGGATCATTCCATTTGGTGATGTTACCAAGGAGAATATTGGCGTATGTTTCTCGGGAAAGTTGGAGATTATCTACACCCTCTAGGTTATAGGCTAAAACAATTGCTCCTGCCGCCATGGGGAGTAAAACTACTCCCTTTTCTACTTTAGCCATTTCTTCATCAGTCATGGCTACGTCACTAGCGCCAAAGTCTACTATCCCTTGAATAAAGTTTTCTACTCCAGCACCACTTCCTACTGATTGGTAACTAATTTGTACATTACTGTCAACATTTTTGTTGTAGTCAGAAAACCAACGTTGATATAGAGGGGCAGGAAAACTAGCACCTGATCCATTTAAAGAGACTGTACCACCTCCGCCTCCACTGGGAGCTGTAGTAGGACCTCCACCAGTAGTAGTGGTTGTATCATTTCCTCCACAGGAAGCTAGACCGATAGATAGGGCAAGCACTGGGGCTATAAATAGTTTTTTTCTATTTTCCGTTAATAATTTAAACATGGTTATTACCTAAGTCTCCTTATGTCTATTTCTCCTAATTTAGAACATCCAAGCAGCTATTACTGTTTTTGGGTTTCGTTTTTTCTTGGCTCAAGAGTTTATGAGTTGCGATCCTCCAAGATTTTTAATTTTTTTATGGTTCTTTTGTTTGATGGCGATCGCCTTCTCTTCTCCATTTCCAATTTAAAACCTTAAGGTTATGAAAAGGTTAAGAAGCATCCCTAAATATGGTTAAACCTTCCCACAGCAATAGCTGGGGAAGATTAATTTTCTGAATCTACTTAAACTATCCTAAAATTTGCCTAAAATTTGAATGTGGTCCGAATACTTCCTACAACAATAGTATCATTACTATCATTTTGGTTCGGATTGATGATCACATAGGCACCAGGAGTAATACTGATATTATCAGTGATAGGATATCTGTAGAGAGCTTCTACAAAATAAGTTGTGTTATCTGGTGTTCTATAGTCAGTTCTGGGAGGAATACCGAAAACTACACCAAGATGACTACCTTCACGGATTAAATCTAGGAAGGAGAAGTTTACTGCTGCGTTCCAAACCCAAGCTTCTTCACCTTCAAAATCTCCACTTTCGGGATTAGCTATCACACTACCAAACCAACCTGCAATATTAAACCTTTCCGCAATACGGAAGGTTCCTTGAGCCCCAATCCGGTGAGCGGTTGCACCAGCTCCCTCAAAAGGATCTTTTGCTTGTAAACTTCCTGTACTTCCAGATAAGTTAACATTATCAGGAGTGTTGTAACCATAGCCGTAGGTCAATGCTAATCCGATTCTGTCATTTGGATCCCAGTTAAACTGACCTATCGCTAGGTAATCTCCGTTAAATATACCGTTACCAGAGGTAGGATCTGCACCACCGTCATCTACTAAATAAGCTACGTCAACTCCAAATTGACCAAAGGTAAAGTTAGCACCAAGGGCAGCACTTCCAGTACGATATACGGCTGGGTTACGACGTCCAAAACGGCTAAGGGCACCAGTATCACTACTAGCGAAGAAGGGGTTTTTCTCACTTGCGATATCATCGAAAGATACACCTGCTGCTGCTACGTGAACTCGGAAGTTATCTCCAATCGGAGTATTATACCACAACTTCTCAATAAATACGTCACCTTCACTATTGCTGTCAAAACCGAAACGAGCTGTTTCAGTTCCGGTTGCATCTCTCAAGTTAACAATATTTCCTGCTTCTAAGCGAGTTCTTAATCGGTCTCTACCGTTGAAACTAGTGTCGAAGTTCAAACGAACGCGATAACTAAATGTAGTAATACTGTCTAGATTCTCATCAGGATCTATATCTGCGCCGCGACCAAATTCGCTATTAGCAACCTGGTCACCAAATGCTTGACCTAAGTTCATAATCACAGTTCCACTTAATTTAGTTGTAGTTGAGAACTGATGATCTTCTAAGAAAGCAACTCTGCCATCTAGATTATCTACACGAGCACCTATAGCTGCTAGTTCTGCTTCAAACTCTTGCATCAGTAGTTGTGCTCTTTCGAGATCTTCTCTAGCCACTGCTTCGCTTGCTGCTACTAGGCGTTCGATTTGCTGTAAACAGGAGCTCAATCCTGCGGCAAATTCATAACGAGAAAGGGCAGTAAAGCCTCTGTAAGTTCGATCTGGATATCCTTCGATACAACCGTATCTTTCAACTAGGTTTCGTAGAGCTTCATAAGCCCAGTCTCCTGGAGATACATCCCGGAATTCAGATACGCTAGTTACTTGAGACATTCCTTCGCCAGCTTGGTTATTATATTCCTCAATTTGCTGAATCATTTCTCCTTCGTTTTTTTGAGAAACGGTTTCTGGAGCTGCAATTGAGCTATTTGCTGTTAGTAATGATGCCCCTATCACTGCTGGAGCCGCTTTTAGGACCTGCCAGAATATTTTAGACATATTTTTTCCTCACACCTTTAATGTTAGGTTGCTATTTTAATTTAATCCTCTGGTTAAATTTTAAGAAAAAAATTTTTTTTGATCAACCTATGACAGATATTTTAGCGTATTTTTTTACAAAAGCATAAATTTTTTCAGTAAAAATTCAAGATAATCTTGTTAATTTTAGAGCTAGTTGTGGAGGGAGATTCTCAATCCACAACTAGCTTATAGGTTAGAAAGGAAATTTACACTGTGGTCTTTAACTCAGTCTGATCCCTTTAAGTTATAGTTGCTCCATCTTTTCGTCTTACTACTACTACCGAAGGACGTGGAGATTGATTGACTTGTTTACTTGGCCAATTAGAACCTAGAGGAATAGTACGTTTTTGCATAAATTCTTCTCCTGTGGTAGTCCTCATGGCAAATTCTCTGTCTTCTGAGTTCATGTTTTCACGGGGACCATTGTTTTCTCCTGGATGTTGGATAGCTAGAAAGAGACTAGTTTCATCGGGGGTAAAGGCTAGACCACAAGTTTCTGTTTCCATGGGACCAATGGCAAAAGGATAAGCTTGTCCTGCATTTGGGCCTTCTAGAGGTATACACCATGTTGTATTGTTACCGAACAGTCCACATAAATCTTTGAGACTCATGGTTTCTCCATTGATGGTTCGGGAGGGGGGTACTGGCTTATTGTGTACACTAGTGGAGATATCAGTAACCATCCACAGATGACCTTTGCTGTCTAGGGTCAGATTATCTGGGTTAGAAAAGCCAAGACCTCCTGAAGCTGGTTCTCCTCCTATAGCGATCGCTTCCCAAGTAAAGGTCATCGCTGCCGGATTTTGCTGGTCTTCTTTCATTCTTATGATCCAGCCATATTCGTAGGGAACGTTATTGTTTTCGGGATTCTGACACATAAATTTATGTGGTCCTCCATCACCTCCAGGATTTTCAGAGGTAAAAGCAATAAATAGAGTCCCATCTTTGCTTACTTCTGTATCTTCGGGACGTGCTGTACAGGTAATACCTGCGGCGTTAGCGGCAAAGTGAGCATCGATGAGAATTGCTCCTTGTTTTTCTTCTGGGTTTTTGCCTTGATAGAGGTCTCCTAGAGTTTTAAATTTTTCTTTGTATTGGATAACTTCGGCATCACTGGTAAATTCTTGATAGCCTCCTATCTCCCGGTCGGGATTGGGCAGTTTCACCATTGTTCCTTCTACTTGTGAGGGTAAGACTGGGTCAACTGGTGTGTCGGGATTGAGGGGTATCCATTCACCTGTTTTATCTGAGTTGAATTTTGCTCCATAGAGCATTCCTGCTTGGAAAAGACGAGAGTTATTTTTGTCTTCGACTTGTTTAACAGTTTCTTGGGAAATAAATTTATATACGTGACCTCCACGGCGATCGCATCCTGAGTACACTGCTAGTTCTTTCCCTGGTATAGCTGTAATTGCTACGGCTTCATGGCGAAATCTTCCTAACCAGGTATGTTTAGTCCCGTAGTCTTCAGGATTGGCTGGGTCTACTTCTACCATCCAGCCGTATTTATTTCCTGCTAGTCCCAGAATACTGGCTCCTCCTTCTATGTCATCGTCTCCTAACTTAAAGGGTTTTTCATCTGGGTCTAAGGCGGACCCGTCTGCTTTTACTGCTTCGGGAACTTGGTCTTGGAAGTTTTCTTCGGCGCTGAGTACTGTTCCCCAGGGTGTAGTTCCTCCTGCACAGTTGTTGAATGTCCCGATTATTTTGCTTCCTAGATTATCTTCGTAACCTAGTTTGTCAGTTTTGTTAAAAACACTTGTTCCTGGTCCTGTTGCTTGTAAATAATGTTTACCGTTTAGTCCAGAAATACCAGTAATCCGTCTTTCTGCTGGTGATTGAATTCTTTCCCAACTACCGTCTGGGTTACGACCTACAGCAATGATACCAATTCCTAGGTCTATCAAAGCTTCTTTGGCGATCGCTTGAATATTTTCTTTCAGGATATCTTCTTCTTGTAGTTTACTGGCTGTTATGTTTTTGTTTTCTTTTTTGTCTAATTCTGTGGCTACTTCCTCAAAGGGTAGTTGTTTTTTTACGACCTCTGGGTATGTCTTTCTCCAGGTTTTGCTACTAATATATTCAAAGTTAATAGTTAAAAGACCTTCATTTTCACCTGTAGGAATATATGAAATATAGTCGTTGTTGTAGCCAAAGCGAGATTCTCCTAGGGGATCTCCCCAGCTTCCAATTACGTCGTAGGTAAATCCTTCTGGTACTATCACGTCATCTTGGACTACATATTGTTTATATATTTCTTTCTGCTGCTCACTGGTCATACCTTCTATATTCAAAGGTATTGGTAGTTTAACTGGTTTAAAGTTAATGGGGCTTTGGGAAGCATTTGCTTTTAGATAGTTTTGAGCCGATTTAGCTGATGATGGAGATTTAAGTAAATTTACACTTACTGCTGCTCCAAAAAATAGTAAGAATTCTCGTCTTTGTATCTTCATATAACTCTTTTGGTGTTTTCAATGGGTTATATTTAACTCAGTTATTAGTTTAGCTAATTTGGCGTAGTTTAGTTATTTGTTTGTATGGCTATATTTAGAGAAATATTGACTATTTTACTGAGTTTAAGTGGGTTTTTGTTAAGTATCTGGATTTTGCTTCCATCTCCTAATATGTTTCTCTTTCCTTTGACAGTAGTGGCACCAGAAATTAGTCCGATTCTATTAGTGGTTAACACTGGGGCTTTAGTTTTAGCTTTAGGGGAATTAAAATCAATTGCTTATTTATCTTTATTTTCTTTATGTTTATCTTTAATACCTGTGTTGCAATATATTTCCACTAGTCGAGAATTTGCTCAGATAATGAAAGATAATTTGGGAGAGGATTATGAGGAGAAGATACCAGAGGCGCTTAAACTAAAAATGCGCTCAAAAGTAGGCTTAATTAGTAACTTCTCGCAAAAAAGTGTGATTAATCAGTTAAGAATCACTAAAAATATTGAATTTGCTGTTGTTGAAGATGTGAAGCTAACTCTTAATCTCTATCAACCTTCTACTTCTGGACAATATCCAACACTAGTTATGATTTATGGTGGAGCTTGGCGGGTAGGGAAACCAGATAATAATGAGCAGTTTAGCTATTATTTAGCTAATCAAGGTTATACAGTGGTGGCAATTGATTATCGTCATGCACCAGAATATAAATTTCCCAGACAACTTGAAGATGTACAAAGGGCACTTACTTATATTAAGAATCATGCTGTTGAATTGGGTGTAGATATTAATTCTGTGGGTTTAATGGGGCGTTCAGCGGGTGCTCATTTAGCTACTTTGGCCATGAGGGATTCACCTATACCAATTAAAGCTCTAGTTAATTATTATGGACCTGTAGATTTAATCAGAGGGTATCAGGAGTTACCATTTCCAGACCCCATCAATATTCGTAGGGTTTTAGAGGATTTTTTGGGTGGTAATCCTGAAGAGTTGCCGGAATTTTATAAACAAGCATCACCGATTAGTTATGTGGAATCAAAATCACCTCCGTCTTTGTTGGTACATCCAAGAAAGGACCATTTAGTTAAAGTAGAATATAGTCGAGAATTTGCTGAGCGATCGCGTAGAGGGGGAAATATGTGTATATGGATGGAAATTCCCTGGGCAGAACATAGTTTTGATGATGTATTTAATGGTTTAAGTAATCAATTGATTCTTTACTACACAGAAAGATTTTTAGCTATAAACTTAGGCAAATAATGAAAAAAAAATTTATTTTTTCAGTGGTTGAAGACGAGTAACTTTGAGTCTAAACTTACCGCCACCTGTTTCGCCGAAAGCACGTACACGCACAGTATAAGTACCTGATTCGTTTATCCGCGTAAACAATAAAGCATTATTGCTGCCGTCAGGACCGTCGTCATTTTCAGCTATTTTAGAGCCGTCATTAGCGATTAAAGCGACAATAGCATCAAAATCATCGGAAATTAAGTCAATTGCCACTTGGTCTCCTGATTCTAAATAAACTGAGTAATCGCGGGCAAAGCCGCCTTCTCCAGTAGGAATATCTTTAGTAGAGAGAGTGTCTTCGATTTCGTTATTAGATGGTAAGGAAATAGGGTTATACATTCTTAATTGGGCCAGAGTAGGAACACTGGTAAGAAAGAAAATGCTGAAAGTTATGATTGTTTTTAGAGAATATATTTTCATCTTTCCGCCCTCATGGAGACTCTCGCTAAACCTCTCATCAGGTTAGC
>NZ_JALKVM010000075.1:0-25559 GCF_057440575.1 Johannesbaptistia floridana | reverse complement strand
TGTTGCACCATCAATTTAATTCGGTGCGTTACGCGCTCTGCTAACGCACCCTACTACTAAAGGCTTGGGAAAATTTAGAGAAAGATATTCTTTGAATTATATCGATTGACAGAGTAAAAACCTTGTTTACAATATTAATTAATTAATTGATTTATACTTTAATTCTAGAGCAGGAGCGATCGCTCCTGCTCTAGAATTTTCTGATCTTGAACTTTGATAACTACCAAAAAAGCTCCCCTTGTTAAGCTATGCTTTATAAACATCTTTCTTAACATAAAACTTGACAAAAACCATAACTTGTGGTTCAGTGTTTTTTCAGATTTTGTTTAAGAAAATAATGTATAAAAATATACATTTAATCAGCAAATTCAGTAATTTTACTTAAAACCCCTCTCCCCTAATCAGGTATTTAAAAGCGATCGCCCCCTCAATGCCATTCCATTAATTAAAATGCTACTAAATCATCATATTTAATCCTCAAGTATATCTATAAGTCTTATGTGAACTTTTGTAAAATAGATACCTCAAAAGCTTGTAAAGTTAAGGGTAAATCAATTACTTTTCCTACTTCACGGATATTAGATACTAAAATCTTCCAGTTATTCATATCTATATATTTATCTATAGTTAACTGTTTTTCATAGGAGAAGTTAATGATAATCAAAACCTGTTCATTATCTTGTTCTCGCAGATAGACAAGATGTTCATAGGGATACTTAATGAGCGATCGCCAACCCCCTGTTAACAAAGCTTGACTATTTTTCCTTGCTTTAATCAAAGCGCGATAAAAGTTAAAAATAGAATCAGAGGTTTCTAACTCTGTGGCTACATTCACTGATTGATAATTTTCATTTACAGGCAACCAGGGTTCCACATCTTCACCAAAACTAAAACCTGCATGAGGAGAATCATCCCATTGCATAGGGGTCCTCGCGCCATCACGAGGGGGAGGAGTTTCCCCAGTTTTAGTTTTCACAACTGCCCTATCTTGAATTTTATCTTCAGGAATATTTTCATTATCTACCATACCAATTTCTTGGCCATAGTACAGTAATGGGGTCCCCCTAATTGTTAATAAAATTGTCGCCGCCGCTTGGGCAATTCCTTTCGGATTTGTGCATAAACTACACTCCACCCAACGAGATAGATGACGAGGAATATCATGATTATCTAAAAAATGACAAGGCCAACAATTAATGGGAGTTAGTAATTCTTTTTGAATAATTTCTCGTTGCAAATATTCTGGATACCAAGGACTAAAGGGGAACTCAAAATTCAAAGGTAGATGCAATTCATCTTGGTCAACGCCATAGAATCGATTAGACTCATGTAATTGACTATCAATGAAAGTTTCACCGATTAACACTCTATCACCATAACTATCGAGAATAGATCTAATTTCTTTAATTATTTCGTGACTTTCTGGTAGATTCTTATCGTATAAATGCTCTAAATTATGATAGTTATTTTTATCAGATGCCCCAAATTTCATGGGATTGTAGCGAAAATATTTATCTTTACTATAAACACTAGAGGCATCTAAGCGAAAACCATCAACCCCCTGGTCTAACCAGAATCTAATCATTTGATAAATAGTTTCTTTTACTTGGGGGTTACGCCAATTTAAATCCGGTTGATTTTCATTAAAAGTATGATAATAATATTGTTGTCTACCTTCATGAAAAGTCCAGCCAGTACCGCCAAAATAAGATAACCAATTATTCGGTAAATCCCCATTTTCTTGAGGGTCTTGCCATAAATACCAATCATGTTTGGGATTATCTCTACTACTGTTAGATTCCTTGAACCATTGGTGTTGATTAGATGTGTGATTAATTACTAAATCTAGAATAATTTTAATGTTTCTTTGGTGAGCTTCTTTTAGTAAAATTGAAAAATCTTCTAGAGTGCCAAATTTTGAGCAGATATCATAGTAATCACTAATATCATAACCATTATCGAACATTGGCGATTCATTAATAGGAGATAGCCAAATGGCGTCAATACCCAGAGAACTTGTACTATCAGGGTTACCCTCATTCAGATAGTCGAGTCTTTTAGTAATTCCTGATAAATCACCAATTCCATCCCCGTTACCATCAGCAAAACTTAAAGGATAAATTTGGTAGATTACTGCACTTTCCCACCATTTGGCTGTTTTTTTGTCTGTCATTGTGTCGTTGCGTCGTTTACTATATTTAAATTATAGTATCAAATGGTACTATAAGGTTTTTTATTTTATGCAGTATGTTAGTATTAAAAATTAAATTTTCATAATATCCATTTGCTAAAAGGTAATTCTAATGTGTTTGATTTTCCATCTTTTGAAGCCCTTGGTTTCATTTCTCTATAGCAGTAAAAGCTATGAGTGAGCATAGAAAGATGTCTTAAGTGAACGGCGATCGCCAACAAAAGAATATCATACTTAGAATCAGCAACGCCAGATAAAAGAGACACCGCTCTGAGATTACCTGCTCAAAATTGCCAGCCTTTACCAGTTAATGGTTTGGGGTCACAAATAACTTATGAAGTGGCGGAGAGCGCCTCCCAATAACTCAAGATTATTGACCAAAAAACAGCCTCTCTTGGCGCTCTCCGCTTTCGCTGGCAATTTTGAGTAAGTTTATTGCACCCCTCGGCGATCGCATCACCCAATCCCCACTCCACTAGATCTTGAAAAATTGTTATGCTTAATTAAACTTCACTTAGCAACACCAATAGATGATTAGTAAGTCTCAACCTTTAATCATAACCACTATTAATAAAAATTGTCCTATCGATGCTCCTCAAGTCTATTTGTCTACTTTTCCTGCTGATAAAGAATTAGCATTGATAAAATCTATCATGTCATTAACTACTTTAGGATTGACAGAAACACAAAATTTGATAAAATCAGTGCCTGTTTGTGTTGGTTATACTGTTTCTGGTGACAAAATTAGGGAAATTGAACAAAAATTAAAATTCTGTGAAGCTATCTTTAAAATAATTACTCCTGTTATTGCTCCTGACAAGTTGCAAAAAACACTTGAAGAAGCTACTAACTTTAATACATCACCCCAACGTTTACAGGAAATTTATAACAATTTTATTAATAAAGATATTAACAAGGCGTTATCAACTAATCCCAATACACCTGGTGAGATATTATTAGAATTAGGGGCAGATTTTCCTAATGAGTTATTAGCTAATCCTGTGTTTGATTTAATGCTGTTAGCTAATCCTAATTTGCTGGATAATATGCCGGAAAAAACTTTAGTGAGTATTCTTAAATCACCATACGTTCAAGAATCTTTTTTGATTTGGGCATTAAATCACCGTTTAACAGAACCTATATTTTTGACTGTGGTGTCTCGTGATCTTCAGCTATGGAATAATTGGCGAGCAGATAATCTTGATAAACAAATTGATTTAGAAAAATTTATATTAAATAATCAAGATTTAAGCAATGTTAATTTAAGTGGCACTAATTTATTTCATGCCCGTTTATTTGGTGCCAATTTACAAGGTGCCGATTTACAAGGTGCCAATTTACAAGGTGCCGATTTGAGTGCTGCCAATTTACAAGGTGCCAATTTACAAGGTGCCGATTTATTTCGTGCCGATTTATTTCGTGCCGATTTGAGTGGTGCCGATTTATTTCGTGCCGATTTATTTCGTGCCGATTTGAGAGGTGCCGATTTGAGTGGTGCCGATTTGAGTGGTGCCAATTTAAAGTATGCCCATTTGAGAGATACTACATTAGATAACAATAGCCAAATAGAACCAAAATGGAGATTAGTATTAGATATATTCACTGATACTACTTTAGAAAGGGATTTGAAAGGCGCCGATTTGAGTGGTGCCGATTTAGAAGGTGCCAATTTATTTCGTGCCGATTTAACAGATGCTGATTTGAGTGGTGCCTATTTGAGTGGTGCAAATTTGAGTGGTGCCAATTGCAATGGTACTAATTTAGAAAACGCCTGTTTGAGTCGTGCCAAGTTAAAAGATACCAATTGCAGAGGTACCAATTTAAGAAATGTCAGTTTAAACGGTGCCAATTTGGAAAAAGCTAATTTAGAAAATACTCATTTAGAAGGTGCCAATTTAAGGAATGCCAAGTTAAAAGGTGCCAATTTAAGGAATACCCAGTTAAAAGGTGCCAATTTAGAATATGCCAACTTAAAAGGTACCGATTTATTTGGTGCCAATCTAGAAGATGCCCATTTATTTGGTGCCAATCTAGAAGATGCCCATTTATTTGGTGCCAATCTAGAAGGTGCCAATCTAGAAGGTGCCCATTTGAGAGGTGCAAAATTAGATAACAATACCCAAATACAAGAAAAATGGCGTAAGGTTAGGGATATACTCACTAATCCTACTCCAACAAGACATTTAGAGAGTATAAACTTACAGTATGCCTACTTAAGTTGTGCCATTTTAGAAGGTGCTAATTTAAAAGATGCCAATTTAGAAGGTGCTAATTTGAGAGGTGCCAATTTGAGAGGTGCCAATTTGGAAAAAGCTAATTTAGAAAAAGCCAATTTAAAAAATGTTAATTTGAGTGATGCCAATTTGATAGGTGCCAATTTAATATATGCCAATTTAATATATGCCAATTTGAGAGGTGCAAAATTAGATAACAATACCCAAATACAAGAAAAATGGCGTAAGGTTTGGGAGACTCTCACTAATCCAACTGCTAAGAAAAATTTAAAGGGGAGTGATTTGAGTGGTGCTAATTTGAGTAGGATTGATTTAAGTGAGATTGATTTGAGTGATACTAATTTCACAGATGTAGATTTAAAAAATGCCAATTTGAGTGATACTAATTTAAAAAATGCCAATTTAAAAAATGCCAATTTAAAAAATGCCAATTTAAAGGGTGCCAATTTAGAAAATGCTAATTTAACAAATGCCAATTTAATTGGTGCTCATTTAGAGAATGCTAATTTGAGTGGTGCCAATTTAAAAGGTGCTTGTTTATATGCTGTTGATTTAAGAGGTGCTAATTTAATTGCTGCCCAATTAGATGAAAATACGATAATAGAAGCAAATTGAAGATTAGTCTGGGATGTTCACAATAAACATCACAGATAAAAGAGACACGCTCGGCGATCGCCAATCAAGTATGAAAAAAAGGTGTTCAATTAGATGAAAATACTAGATAAAAAACACAAAATGCGATCGCTCATTTTCCTCTGTATCTCAAATTAATCAGCGTGTATACAATTCCTATAAAGTTATAAACATTATGAGTAATTCTGAACCTATATCATAACTACTACTGGTGCCTATTTGATCTGAAAAATAGTTTTATCAACTCATATCAAAGCACGCAAATACAAAAGTACAGAAATTGGCCAACAGGTGAGAATCAAATTTTAAGGGCGATCGCATTAATTCTTTAACTCATTACTTCAAAACTCATTACTTCAAAACTCCAAAACCCATTACTCCAAAACTCCAAGACTTCAAGACTTCTTACTTCAAGACGTCTTACTCATTACTCATTACTCATTACTCATTACTCATTACTCATTACTCACTATTCATCCACAACCAGTAACATTAGGTAAAGATGCAAGATCTGAGATCAACTTAGCTAGGAAGTTTTCCATGTCTTCAAACCAATCATTACTGGGAGGACTTTCTAATAATTCTTTTGTCCTAAAGCATGGGAATACCCAAGCCTTTTTCACATCTGCACCTTTTGGAGTAAGTGTTAGTTCTACGCGAAATACAAGAATTCCCGTCCAACTACGATGGAAATAAATTATGTTTTCTTCACAAAATATAAACCATTTGTCCTCCATCTCCTCTGGTATATATCCATTATAGATTTTTCGTAGCTCTTCTTGTGTAAAAGAATTACTGTAATTTATCAAGTAAGGAGGCCCACATGGTGGTATAGTTGTCCATGACAATCTAGTAGCTTTTTGAGTCATAAGTACAATCGTCTAAAAATAGGTTGGGCAACATTAATTTAATCTAAATATGGAGTTCTATAAAGCTATGAACATTTTCAAAATTCCTATGTAGCTAGTTTCATCGCTGCCTTTGTTTTGATAAATACTCAAGAATATCAGATTTTGTCTATCAATAAAACTTTTTGTGGCAACTCTACATCCTGGTATATTTTTATTTTCACATATATAGTTGGCAAAATCATTTTTACTGGGATTAGTAATTATCAGAGAAACAGCACTCAATAGAGCAAATAATAATGTAAATTGAACTGCTTTCATTGGTCTTGATTCCTTAGTCTGGTTAAATAAATTTATCCGATTCACCTATAAAGGTGTAATCAGTAATATGGTAACACAATTAGCTAGGCTAACATCTTCTCCTAGTACTTATGTACCAAATTATTGTAGTCATCCCTTCCCCGGATTTTAAATCCGGGGCGATAGACTCACATCTTTTTCTAGTACGTATGTACTAATTAAACTTTCCTGTTTGAGATTTGATTAAATGTAAAATGATAGTTAAAATCAAGAAGTATAGAAATCAAACTAGAATGAAATCATACCAACTAGCTAACCAAGACAAAATGCCCGCTTTAGGATTGGGAACTTGGAAATCGCCAAAAGACAAAGTATACCAAGCCGTTAAATATGCCCTAGAAATTGGCTACAAACATATTGATTGTGCGGCAATATATCGCAATGAAGCAGAAATTGGTCAAGCTTTCGCAGAAACTTTAGCCGCAGGCAAAGTAAAGCGAGAATCACTCTGGGTAACTTCTAAGTTGTGGAATGATTCCCACGCTAGAGAAGATGTAATTCCAGCTTTAAAGACAACTCTTCAAGATTTACAACTAGACTATTTAGACTTATATTTAATTCATTGGCCTGTAGCTTTGAAAAAAGGGGTAATCTTTCCTGAGAAACCAGAAGAATTCCAAAGCTTAGATGCAGTGCCATTAATTGAAACTTGGCAAGGAATGGAAGATGCCCTCAAAGAGGGTTTATGCCGTCATATTGGAGTTAGCAATTTTAGTATTAAAAAAATAGCTGATTTACTCTCTCAAGCATCTCAACCCCCAGAAGTGAATCAGGTAGAATCTCATCCCTATTTACAGCAACAGGATTTACTAGAATACTGTCAAAGCAATAATATTTTAGTTACCGCCTATTCACCCCTAGGGTCTGGCGATCGCCCCGACTCTCTCAAAAAAGCTGATGAACAAAATCTCTTAGAAAACTCCACCATTCAAACCATCGCCAATCAACACCAAATTACACCCGCACAGGTTTTACTCGCTTGGGCCATTAACCGTGGTACTATAGTTATCCCTAAATCAACTACCCCTGAACGCATCAAAGAGAATCTAGCGGCAGGTGAGATTCAATTAACCCCAGAAAACCTGGATGCGATCGCCAAACTAGACTATAACTATCGCTTTGTTGATGGTAGTTTCTGGGCGACACCTGGTTCTCCCTACACCCTTGATGAACTTTGGGATGAATCAGTTTCTGTGTCTTGATACTTTGCTTGATACTCAAATTACTCTCACCAGTACTTATGTACCAAATTATTGTGGTCATCCGTTCCCCGGATTTTAAATCCGGGGCCATAGATGACCGCATAACTCAGACCCTCGCATCTTTACCCAAAGTTACTGGTGGAGGTTGAGTTTTGAAGTAATGAGTAATGAGTAATGAGTAATGAGTAAAAGAATTGGTGTTAAACCCCTAGGAGACAAAGATTATAGAGAATTAACCATAAAGAACATTTTTCCTGAAAAATTAGTATAGCAAGCTCGCAAATAGATGTTTACAGTTATCATCAAAAGCCCCCCTTATTAAGCTATCCTTTATAAACATCTTTCTTAACATAAAACTTGACAAAAACCGTAACTTGTGGGTTAGTGCTTTTTCAGATTTTGTTTAAGAAAATAATGTATAAAAAAATACATTATTTAGGAAATTAAGTAATTTTACTTAAAAGGGTTCTCCCTGCTCCCTGCTCAGAAGCTCCCTGCTATACAAGGGTTTGGTGAGTTGCTTATAAAGGATAGCGCAATTTCGGGGGGTTTGGGGGGAAAAGTTTATGTAAATATGGTTAACACTACAACGAGCACTGCTATACATAAGTTCTGGTGGAAGATATGAGCATAAGCAAAGGGAAAAAGTTAATTTCTCTTTCCCCTAAGATCTTGTTAACTCATAACTCATAACTCATAACTCATAACTCATAACTCATAACTCATAACTTATTACTTATTACTCATTACTTATTATTCATCCACCAGTAACTTTTGGAAAAGATGCAAGATCTGAGTTATAGGTAGATTCTACCCAGCGTTGGAGGATAGGATTAACTACCTCTGGCGCTTCATCTTGGGGACAATGTCCTAACCCCTCTAACTCGATAAATTCATCTACTGTAGAAAATTCCGCAAACTTGCGACCTAACTCTATTGGTTCCCAAGGATCCTTATCACCCCAAACTACAATTGTAGGACAAGTTAACTTAGGGAGTAAATCTTCTGCCAGAGGACCTTGGGAATAGCAGGTAAAAGCACAGAAAACCGCAGCAGCGCCCGAGTCTTTAGCAGGTCCCATAATAATCTCAATCAGTTCATCAGTAACGGCTTCTTTACGAATATAAGCTTGTTTCAAAGCATTGCGCACCGTTCGAGGTTGAGCAATTTGTTTATATAAAAAATTACCAATCCAAGCATTAGCCAATAGCTTTTGCATCAATGAAGCCGATTGACTGCGATACCAGGGAATTTCTGCCCTTTTGCGTTCGTGTAACAGACGTAAAGAACAATTTAAAGCCGCAACCCCTAAAGCTAAATCTGGGTAGTCTACCGCTGTCTGCATCGCCACAATTGAACCAATGGAGTTACCAATTAAAAATGCTGGTGTGCCTACTACTTCTCGGCAAAAATCCCCTACTTGTTTACCCCAGGTTTCAAAAGTATAGTCAATCTCTAACTTAGGTGTTGGTTTAGCTGAATTACCAAAACCAATTAAATCTATCGCGTAACAACGACAGTTAGTAGCAATTACTGGTAAATTTTTCCGCCAGTGTTTCCAAGAAGCACCAAAACCATGGATGAGAATCACCGCAGGTCCACTGCTACCTTCTGTCTGATATGTAATTGGGAACCCTTGCCAGTTCCAGACTTTCTCCCTTTCCACGCTTTTTTAACTCTCTTATTTCCTGCTTACTTTACATATCTTAACAAAAAAGTAAACCCGCCACCAAGGGCGGGCATAAAGATAAACAAGCGAGTTGTATTTTGGAGAAAATCTATTCCCGATTTACGAAGGGTAGACAATTGAAGAGATTTAAACCAAGAGACATAACTCTGATAAACTAATTAATAAGTTATCATAAATACATTATCAATAAAAGTGATATTTAAATAAAGTTTACATATATAAATGTCTGATTCTCCTCTCTTGCTATTATTCGATGGCCATTCTCTAGCTTTTCGTGCTTACTATGCTTTCTCCCTGTCTAAATCTGGCGCCTTGCGTACCTCTGATGGAATTCCTACTAGCGTCAGCTTTGGCTTTGTTAATTCTTTGTTACAAATCATCGAAGCAGAAGGACCAGACTATGTGGGAATTGCCTTTGATTTAGCTGAACCAACTTTTCGTCATGAAGCTGATTCTAACTATAAAGCAGATCGAGAAGCAACTCCAGAAGATTTTATTATTGATTTAGTTAATTTACAACAGTTATTAACAGCTTTAAATTTTTCCCTAATCACAGCATCAGGCTATGAAGCAGACGACGTTTTAGGAACTTTAGCCTATCAAGGAGTTAAGGAAGGTTATCGAGTTAAAATTGTTACGGGAGATAAAGATTTATTTCAACTGGTGGATTCTGAAGCGAAAATCTCAGTACTCTACTTAGATCGTACCATGATTAAAACTGCTAGTTATGTAGAATTTCACTTTGAACAAGTAGTAGAAAAAATGGGAGTTAAACCCAATCAAGTAGTAGACTATAAAGCTTTGTGTGGAGATAAATCTGATAATATTCCTGGGGTAAAAGGAGTTGGAGATAAAACTGCTGTTAAACTATTACAAAGTTATCAAAACTTAGAAGAAATTTACAGCAATTTAGATGAAATAAAAGGCAGTTTAAAAACTAAATTAGCTACAGGGAAAGAAGCAGCCTTTCATTCGCAAAAATTAGCTCAAATAATTACCGATATTGATTTAAGTATTCCCCTATCATCTTTACAATTAACTGGTTTTAATTGGCAAGATGTTAACCCGATTTTAGCTAAACTAGAACTCAAAACCATAGCAGGTAAACTGCAAAAACTAGAGGAGAAACTAGGTAACAAAAAAACAACTCAACAATTAGAGTTATGGCAAGAAAAGACAATTATTCCTCAAATTATTGATACTGAAACGAAGTTAAAAGAATTAGTAGAAATACTGAGTAAAAATAAGAATGCCGTAGCTTGGGACACAGAAACTACAGATTTAGAGCCAAAAGATGCAGAATTAGTAGGAATAGGCTGTTGTTGGGGAGAAGAAAAGAATGCGATCGCCTATATACCTATCAATCATACCGAAGGAAAACAACTAAGTAAATCCCAAGTGCTTTCTCAATTAGCACCAATTCTCGAAAGTAGTGACTATCCTAAGGTACTGCAAAATGCTAAATTTGACCGATCTGTATTTTGGCAACATGGCATCAAACTAGCGGGAGTAACCTTTGACACAATGTTGGCTAGTTACTTAATCAATCCAGAGAAAAATCATAACCTCAAAGACTTAGCCAATCGCTATTTAGAAAATATCACCTCAAAAAGTTACCAAGAACTAGGCATACCCAAAGGTGAAACTATTGCCAGTCTTGATATTCCCACAGTAGCCGAATACTGCGGCTTAGATGCCTACGCCACCTTCTGTGTTTACAATAAAATTAAAGCAGAATTAGCCAAATTACCAGAACTAAACAACCTACTCTTAACAGTAGAACAACCCCTAGAGCCAATTTTAGCAGAGATGGAATATCAGGGGGTACTTTTAGATGTAGAGTATTTAGAACAACTCTCCGAACAAATAGATAAAGAATTACATAAGATAAGAGAACAAGCTTATCATGCCGTAGGAGAAGAATTTAACCTGGATTCTCCTAAACAATTAGCAGTTTTACTATTTGACCAACTAGAATTAGATAAAAGAAAATCTCGTAAAACTAAAACAGGCTACTCTACAGACCATGCTACCTTAGAAAAGCTCCAAGGAGACCATCCAGTTATTGACTATATCTTGGAATACCGCACACTAGCCAAACTCAAATCCACCTACATAGATGCTTTACCTCAGTTAGTCAGAAAAGATACCCAACGAGTACATACTAACTATAACCAAACTAATACCACCACCGGGAGACTATCTTCTTCTAACCCTAACTTACAAAATATTCCCATTCGTACGGCCTTTTCTAGCCAAATCCGTCAAGCTTTTATCCCTTCACCAGATTGGATTTTAGTAGCCGCAGATTACTCCCAGATAGAATTAAGAATCTTAGCTCATTTGAGTCAAGAGCCAGTCTTAGTAAAAGCTTATCAAAATAATCAAGATGTGCATACCGTCACCGCACAACTTCTCTTTGATAAGCAGGAAATAACATCCGTTGAGCGACGTTTAGGGAAAATTATCAACTTCGGGGTTATATACGGCATGGGTGCCCAAAGATTCGCCCGCGAGGCAGGAGTAAGCGCCGATGAAGGGAAACAATTTATCACTAAATATCGCCAACGTTATCCACAGATTTTTGCCTACTTAGAAACCATGAAGCAACAGGCGATAGCTCAAGGTTTTGTTACTACTATTTGTGGTAGAAGACGTTATTTTGAGTTTACTAGTGAGAGTTTGCGAGCATTACGCGGCGCTAAAATAGAAGAAGTGGATCTCAATCAATTAGAAATTAACCATAACGATGCTCAATTACTTAGGGCTGCCGCTAATGCACCAATTCAAGGCTCTAGTGCTGATATTATTAAAATAGCGATGGTTAATCTTTCTCAAGTTTTAGATAAGTATCAAGCCAGATTATTGTTACAAGTACATGATGAATTAGTGTTAGAGATGCCTCCGGCCGAATGGGAGGAGTTACGCCCTCAAATTAAGTCAACTATGGAAAATGTGATTGATTTGACTATTCCTCTAGTTGTGGATATACACTCTGGTAAGAATTGGATGGAGGCTAAATAAGGTTTGAGTTAGATCCCCCCAACCCCCCTTGCTAAGGGGGGCTCAAGGTTGCTTGTCATCACCTCGTTTTTAGCATTTATTTTTCTATTTCATATTATGAGTTTTGAAGTCTTGAAGTAATGAGTTAAAGAATTGATCCTAACCCTTATTAAGGGGGGTTTGGGGGGAAAAGTTTATGTAAATATGGTTAACACTACAACGAGCACTGCTATAAAGGGCGATCGCCAAACTATAGCAATGAGCGTTGTACTGTTAACAATATTTATATTTACAGATCCCCCCAACCCCCCTTACTAAGCTCAGATCTTGCATCTTTATCAAAAGTTACTTGTGGTGGTTGAGTAATGAGTAATGAGTAATGAGTAATGAGTAAAAGAATTTATGTTAAACCCCTTGGAGACAAAGATTATAGAGAATTAACCATAAAGGACATTTTTCCTTAAAAATTAGTACATAAGTTCTGGTGGAAGATATGAGCTAAGGGGGGCTTTTCATCATTTTTGTCAACATCTATTGGCGAGCTTGCTATAATATAATTAAAAAAAAGACTAGTAATTTGTTTATTGCCGTATCAAGTAGTACTATAGATAGAGATATGTTAATTTATTTTTCCTTTTGAGCCTCAGTCACCACTTGAGAGATTCCATCGATGAGCTTTTTGTGCTTAGGACTTCTCTCCCCGTAAAGTCGAGCCGAAAATACTGTTACCAGTTCCATCATGTCGCTCACTAATTCCTGCTCAAAGGTTATTTCTTCGGGACTTTGATTAATAATCACTACTTGTGTCCCAAACTCCTCACAAATCGCAAAAACTAATTCACCCCCGAATCTTAGGAGACGGTCTTTATGGGTTAAAACCAATCTCTTCACATCTCCTTTCATTAAGCGTTTGAGTAACTTTTGTAATCCTTTTTTCTGATAATTTAATCCACTGCCTGTATCTTTAATTGTTTCATATTGCCATCCATGGGAAGCACTAAATTGCTCTAACACCTGAATTTGTCTTTTCAGGTCTTCTTTCTGGTCATTACTGGATACTCTGGCATAATTAATAGTAATTCTTTCTTCTAAAAGAAGCGATGGACGAGGTTGCCGTACCACGATTTGATTAATTTCTGAAGTGAAGAAGCGACGATGACCACTTGGACTGCGTTCAACCTTCAACTTGCCACTATCTGCCCATCTTCTCACTGTCTTTACGGAAACGCCTAATAAACTCGCAGCTTCCCCAATACTTATTGTTTGTCCTTCTGTACTAGCCATACGATTACCTCACAGATACTAGGAACTTATCCCCTTATTCTCTGCCATTTTCGGTAAATATGTCAAGTTATGGGTAGTTTTTTGTTAGCATTTTTATTTTCTGAGAATAAAATAGCCATGATAGAACTCAATCTCCTCTTAACGGTTTCGGTGGGTTTTTTGGTTCAAAAAAGTAAGTATAAATACTAAAAAAAACTCATTACTCATTACTTCAAAACTCAACCATCACCAGCAACTTTGGGTAAAGATACAACATCTGAATGTCACCCTATGAGGTGGCAAAAGTTGAATAAAATATAATGAATTGATAAGAATACTTGACAGAAATAGCGGGGGGGGGTAAGCTAAGGTTTAAACAGACTAGTTAAAAAAAATTCATACTTAAGATCTATTTTAGACTTCTTAATTCGAAAACGTTAAATATTTGGATGATTTTTAAATGCTTAAAAAACTCGCTGCTTTAGCTCTATTTTCCTCTCTGTTTGGACTATCTGGTCAACCTCCTGCTCAAGCAGCTATTATCTGGAATTGGTCATTTGGAGGCACAGAAACCATTCGTTTTACCACCGATGGGGATATTGCCGATTTAGGTAGTCCCAATACCTTCTTGTTCACTGATTTTGAATCACTTGCTTCCATTGAACCATCTACAGTTGGTGCTGATTTTATTAATGATCCTAGTACTATTGCACAGGGAGTACAGGGTTTTCAATGGGATGGAACCCAAATTACCCAGGTGTTCCGAAATGGTGGTATTTTCACTAATGGGGCTAATTTTTTGTCTGGTAACTCTCGTTATATCCTTGGTGTAAATTTCAGTGCTTTAGACGTAAATTTCAATCGCGTGGCTTCAGAGCTTGCCTTTGATCCTACTCCTTCTCCTGCACAAGTTATTCCTGAACCTTCAACTATTTTAGGTGCAGGAGTGGTTATTAGTTTTGGAACTGCATTCAAGAAGCGCAAATTAGCGAAAAAGAAATCCTAATTATAGAGCTTCTCACACTTGTGAGGTTAAGTACTATTAGTAAGTAAACTAGTTACTAACCAATAACCTTTTACTTAAAATTTTCAATATGTAAAAATTCAGGAGAACAGGGAATAATCTATGGAATTAGGAATTGCCTGTTTTCTTTTACTTAAATATGTATATATTAACAATTTTATCTACTACTACAGTAAATACTGCTCGGTTAACGAAAAATTATTGATTAGAGTAAGCTTGAAGAGAGATTAATTACAAAGCCAAAAACCTATCTCCCTACACCCTACACTCTGTCTTGAGTTTATATAGCATTTCAAAGGACTCATGAGGTAAACCTAAATCCTGCCTCCGTGCCTCCGTGCCTCCTGCCTCAAAAGGATAACCTTTGTACCTCACAAGAATGGAAAATGCTATATTCTGTAAAAAAATGTTTTGTGCAAATTTTTGTAGTAGTTATTTATTTTTGGTGTTGACTAAGAATTCAACTCGGGGGTTGGGGTTGTTCTGGAGGAAATAAATATGATTATCATGTTTGTTCATTCTCAAGCTTGAAGAAAAATTTTACTGATTTTTTTAGCGATCTCGAAGAGATCTGCTTCGCGGTGCGCCCGAGGCAAACCTCAATATCAACAAGCTTTCCAGCCACCCTGTCACCCAGTCAGGTTCATTTCTCGTATTTCCCATATCTTGCAAAGGTATACCAATTTTTAAGCGTTGAGCATCAATTCTTTAACTCATTACTCATTACTTCAAAACTCATAATTCATCCACAACCAGTAACATTAGGTAAAGATGCAAGATCTGAGGCACGCCCCTGTTTCCCTGGATTTTAAATCCAGGGATAAATCAAGCTTAAAAGGTTTGTGATACCCAACTTCCATGTAACCCATAGGGTACATGATGTTGCAGTTGTAAAGTAGCAATTGGTCCTTGGTTAATATTTTCTGCCGCTAAAATAACTAACTCAGAAGCATGTCGCTCACCATTATATACTAAAGTCAAGAGCCAGCCTTGGTCTTCCCCAGTAGCCCCCGGTTTAGGGACAAAAACTGGTTCACCCACAAAACCATGAGGGGCAAAAGAATAAAATTGACGATCGCCTGTTTGATGATCTATTTTTAAGATAGCTTGTAGAGGAGCATTTTTCGTAGGATGATCCGCCGCACCTAAATATAAATAACGATATTCACGCCCTTGGCGATCGCCATTTGTAGCCGGAAACTCACAACAACGACTCTCTACTATCTCTTTCTCCACTTCTTCCTTGTCTAAATCTAGTTTAAACCGCCACAACTGACCTGGGTCTAAACTTTCAAAATCTACTCCTTGGTAACTACTACTAGGATCTACTTGGGGCAAGTTTTTATAACACACCGAATCTACATAAATACCATTATCTGCTTCAAAAGCATTAGCATGGTGAAAGATAAAACCTGCATTTACCTCTAATACTTTTACTGGTGTGTGGGGAGATTGACGAGGAATCACTAAAATCTTAGTTGGTTTATCTGGTTGAAAGTTAACACATTCTCCCGCACCCTTCAAACCGAATAAGTAAGGTAAGGGGTTATAAGTAACAGCATTTTGAAAAAATAGACAGTAGTTAGGAGTGATGGCGAAATCATGAATAAAGGCAAAACCTGGGGTAACATGTTCATAGTTTCTTAGGAGTTTACCTTGGGGATTAATTTCGTAAACCACAATCTTAGTAGATAAACCTGGTTTAATGGCAAAATTAACTAAACAGGGTTCACCATCATCTAAATCACAATGGCTATCAATGCGAGGATGTGCTGCAAAGGCATCACCTGAACTTAAGATACCATCTAAATAGTCTATACCGATAGTCTCTAAATTCTGGGGATTGAGGCGATGAGGTTCGGCGGCTTCCCATAAAGCTAGTAGTTTGTTACCCCAGTAAATAACGTTAGTATTAGCAATATTTTTTAGTTTTAAATCAAAGATGTTATTGAGAATACCTCCTGGTTTTTGGGTACCAAACACACCTCTATAGAGTATTTTACCTTCTGCTTGTTCTTCAAGAAAAGCTTTGGTTTTAACATAGGCGTTGCGATAATGGGCTTTTCCATCTTTTATGGTAATAGCAGAAATCATCCCATCCCCATCGAAGGGGTGATGAATAGGCATACCGTTGATATCTAGTAATCCTGGACCATTACGAAATAGTGTCCCCTCTAAGTTAGGGGGAATTTCTCCCAGGATATTTTCGATCTGATAGTTATATTCTGTGGGTTGAGATTGGTAACCCTGTAACCATTCTTGTTTGCTGTAGGATTTGTTGTTGATAGTTTGCATGGTCTTTTTGTATAGTTAGCTTAAGGATAAAGTTCTGGAAGAAAGTTGGGGTCTCCTGATGTTTGATTGTGTCCGTGTTCCCATACTTCTACTGGTGGTAAAGGTTGTTTAGTACTAGGAGAGTTTTCAGCATCCGGTAACCAACCTAAGAAAGGTATAGGTAACAAGTTAGAAAGACTGGTAATTAATATTAATATCCAAAGATTGTCAAAGTTTGTTTCTGTGACACCTAGTAAATGAGTGAGTATTGCCCCCAATTCATTAGATAGGAGTCCCGAAAGGTTTAAAATCGACATTAACAAGGCAAATAGAGTTGCTTCTACTCCCGCCGGACATAAACGGGCTGATAATACTAAGATAGGCATAAAAGCAATTTGTCCCATGACTGTTAATACTAGGCTATCTCCTAGACTGAACCAGCGATCGCTAATCCCTAGGCTTTGATTGGTATGGGTAACTAAGATGATTGCTGATAGTCCTACTATAGCAGCGATCGCCGATGTCCAACCCAGGATGGCTCGAAATGGTACTTCTTTTAGATACTGATTGTATATCCAGATACCTAAAAGACTGGCAATACTAGTCACTAGTCGTAACCTGCCCATAAATTCTGGTTGAAAGTCTAATTCGTTAGTTAGGAAGTAGAAAAAAGCTGCTTCAGAGTTAGGTGTAGACTGCCAGATAAATATAAAGGCCGTGGGTAACCATATAGACCGTTTTTTTACTGCTTGCCACAGTTGAGATATTGAACCGTTTTTTACTTCTGTGGCGGTGTTTGACTGGCTAGTAGTTGGTTTTTCAGCTATTAACCAGGCGATTGCTGCCACAATCATCGGGAAGATCGCCGTAATTTTGAAGATAGTTTGAGTGCTAAAATATTCTAGTAACCAACCGCTGAAATAGGCAGTAATTAACCCTCCTAAGGCAGCACATCCCCAACTTAAAGATTGTAGAGAACCTACTTTTCCTAGGGATTGTTTTCTCGCTCTTTCTACTACGATTGAATCAGCTATGACATCGGCGATCGCTACTGATACCGATACCATTGTAATAGCCATTACTGCTGTTAGGGGTGTTTTCGCGATTGTCCCTAAAGCTAACCAACTCAACGTACCTAGTATCCCTGATAAGACTAAATAGGAACGTCTGCGGTAGCCAAATAAGGGCCATCTATCGGATAAAAAGCCTAAAATCGGCTTAGTCACCCAGGGTAATGCTGCTATTCCCGTTAATGCTGCTACTTCTGCTGGTGTTAATCCTAAATCATCTTTGAGGAAGAAGCTGATTGCTAGTCTAGCTAATCCTAAGATTCCCTGAACTAAGTAGATTGTGATTATTGCACTTAGTTCTAGGGTTAGTTCATTTCCCAGCAGTAACTTATCTTGACAAAATTGTTTAAACGACTTTAACCTCAAATTGTCAACAATCATGTATTTTTTTTAAGTTTTGTTACTTTCTTATCATAGCTTATTTTGGAACCTAAAGCCTCAGACAAAAGTGGTATAGTTCTGGTGGGGCTAAATACAGTTGAAGGGTTATTGAGAGTGCGATCGCACCTGCAATATATTTTTCCAACCGCGCCTAGTCCGTTAAAATAGTTTTAAATAATTATTGCAGCATTGGAAGTGGAATTAGTAGTATAGATATAAAAATTACTGGTTCTTAAAATGGCACAAATAACGATCAAATATCCCTCAACTTTTCCTGATGCTTTAAATCAAACACCTTTCTCCTCACCAAAACTTACTTTTTCAGCAGACCCTAAGTTAATTGCAATCTCTGAAAATCCTTGCTAATCTCGAATTATGAAGAATAGATTAGCTAAAAGAATTTGTCAGGTAATCGTTAATTATAATTTTCAAGTTTGAAATAGATTAAAGTAAGGAAGGGCTTCATGAAAACTATAAAATTACGCTCCCGTGTTGACGCAGATGGAGTTATCCATGTACAAGTCCCTGTGGAGTTAGCCAACTCAGAAATTGAATTAGTGGTGAGTTATCAAACAGTAGAGAAATCTAGAAATTCACAAGAAGAAACTAAAAGCGTTACAGAACTAGGCTATCCCGAAGATTTTTTTGAGAAGACCTTTGGGGCATGGCAGGGAGAACCTTTAACAAGAGGGGCGCAAGGGGAATATGACCAAAGGCTTTGGGAGCTATTATGATGTATTTACTCGATACCAATACTTGTATTCAGTATTTAACGGGAAGAAGTATCTTGGTGATGAGTCACTTTAAGAGGATTCCTAGAAATGAGATTGCATTGTGTGATGTGGTTAAGGCCGAACTTTACTATGGGGCTAATAAAAGTTCACGTAGTCAAGCTAATCTAGCTTTGTACGAAAGTTTTTTTAGCCAATATGTCAGTTTTCCTTTCGATGGTAAGGCAGCAGCTATTTATGGTTGTTTAAGAGCTTCGTTAGAAGTATCAGGAAAACTTATAGGACCCTATGATTTAATGATTGCGGCAATTGGATTAGCTAATAATTTAATTGTAGTAACTCATAATGTAGACGAATTTAGTCGAGTGGATAATTTAACAATAGAAGATTGGGAAGTTTGAAAAAGGTAAACTAAGTGGTATTAAAACTGAATATTAGTAAAATTAACTGAACTG
The DNA here is from genome assembly GCF_057440575.1 of Johannesbaptistia floridana. NCBI lineage: Bacteria > Bacillati > Cyanobacteriota > Cyanophyceae > Chroococcales > Cyanothrichaceae > Johannesbaptistia > Johannesbaptistia floridana. The sequence goes on along the minus strand of NZ_JALKVM010000075.1, from coordinate 6,200 downwards.
TTTTAAATTCCCCTTTTCCCTCGTCTTAAACGTTCAATTTAGAGAAACAAACATTTGCTTATTATTAAATAAGTTACCGACTAAATGCGATCGCTCTTTCTGCAAAAAAATTTACTTTTCAAAGTTTTAGATTTATTCAGCAAGCCCTATCTATTTCCGAATTCCGAATTCATATTACATCTCCTTGTTGAGAGATTTGAGTATTATTGATTTCTACATTTTCTGAATCTTGATAATATTCTGGTAGTAGTTCTTTGTTCTCCACTTCTCCTAAAGCTGACTCAATAGGTGCTGTAGCTTCAGTACAACTCGCTCCAGAACCATCAATAACTGTTTCTTTGATTTTACCGTCTTTACCAATACGATATTCGATACGCTGATACTGTGCCATATTGAAATAGTTTTTTAGTTTTATTTTAATTGTACTATTTAAAATATAGCTTACTCTCAAAAAATAATGTTAGATTAATAATCAAGTATCTTCTCCAATTACTATGACTTCTCGACTTTCTGCACCAGATAAGAATCAGCACCCCCATCTAGATATTATCCAAGAACTGGATTTGATGCTACGAGCACGCTATCCAATTATATATATAGTAGCTGTTGAAGAAGAACCAGTTCAAGAAGTACTGCAAAAAGTAGTGAAAAAAACTAAGCCATGCCGTGAACTTTTACACTGGGATACAGTTAGAGGTTGGAGTGATAATTCCAAAGACAAAGCTTCACTAATGGGTGCCTTAAACCGCATTGTTCTTTCTCAAGAAACAAATAAAAACAATACCAAAGATGAAGATGGGACTATATTCGTTCTCTATGATTTACATGGAACTTTAAAAAACCCTGAAACTGATAAAAATGCCCCAGCCATTAGACAACTTAAAAATCTCAGTAGCAGTTTAAAAACTAGTCGCCAAAGTATTATTATCGTTTCTCATCGTTTAGAAATACCCCCAGAACTTTCCGAGGAGATTACCGTACTAGATTTCCCTCTCCCTAGCTTTGAGGAGATTGATTATTTAGTCTCCCAACTAGTCACACCAAACAAACTAAAACTAGAAGGATTAGCCAAAGAACAATTTCTCAAAGCCTGTCAAGGATTAAGTCGCGCCCGCATTAGAAGGGTATTAGCTAAAGCCTTAGCCGACAAAAAAGAAGTCAATGAAACTGATATTGATGCAGTTTTAGAAGAAAAAAAACAAACTATCCGTCAAATGGGAATTTTAGAGTTTTCTCCTGCCCCTGATTCTTTAAAAATGGTGGGAGGATTAGAAAATCTCAAACAATGGGTAAGAATGCGAAAAGATTCCTTTAGTGAGGAAGCCAGAAGCTATGGTATCCCTACCCCTAAAGGATTACTACTAGTAGGTATCCAAGGTACAGGTAAATCTATCTCAGCTAAAACTATCGCCCATGAATGGCGTGTCCCCTTACTACGTCTAGATACAGGAAGATTATTTGGAGGAATAGTGGGAGAAAGCGAAAGTCGAGTACGCCAGATGATTCAGTTATCTGAAGCCATGTCTCCCTGTGTGCTTTGGATTGATGAGATTGATAAAGCCTTTGGGAGTATTACTACGGGGATAAGTGGCGATTCTGGTACCTCCGAAAGGGTATTTGGTTCATTAATAACCTGGATGCAGGAGAAAACCAAACCAGTATTTATTGTGGCAACAGCCAATAACGTGCAGATACTACCAGCAGAATTATTAAGAAAAGGTAGATTTGATGAAATCTTCTTTATTAATTTACCCACAGAAAAAGAACGCAAAGCGATTTTCAAAGTACACTTACAAAAAGTTAGAGGTTCTCGTTTACAGGATTTTAATTTAGACTTATTAGCTAGATACTCAGAAAACTTCAGTGGTGCAGAAATTCAACAGGCGATTATCGATGGAATGCACCTAGCTTTTGGACAGGGAGAGGTAGGAAAAAGACGGGATTTTAGTACCCAAGATATCATCGCCGCCTTAGAAGAAACAGTGCCATTGAGTGCTATTGCCAGCCATCAAATTGAAGCTTTAAAGCGATGGGCGGCAGAAGCTGGCGCGAGAACTGCATCTAAAGACGATGAGTTATTAAAAGAGTTGCGGGATTATCAATCTTCCTCAGGAATTGGCCCCATTCAAGTAGATTAAGAATGTATCATAATAGTTAGTAAGGAGGAGCAACTCATGTCACATTTTACTACAATCAAAGTTCAAATCAAAAACGGTGAGATTCTCAAGGAAGTATTAACGGAGTTGGGATATCAAGTTAAGAATAACACCGAAGTTCGGGGTTATTTAGGTAACAAGACAAAAGCAGAATATGTAATTCAACAAGCTAACGGTTACGATTTAGGATTTCGTCGCAACGGCGAAGGTTATGAACTAGTAGCTGATTTTTGGGGCGCTAAAATTAATCAAACAAAATTTCTCAATCAAATTAATCAAAAGTATGCCCACCGAACTCTACTAGAAACCGTCGCTGAAAACGGATTTGATTTAGAAAGCGAGGAAGTATTAAAAGACGGCACCGTCAAAGTTGTTGTGGGAAGATGGGTGTAGTTAGTAATAAGTCGATTTAAGGGCAAGTATTATTTGATTGCCCTTCTCTTCATGCTTAAAATACAGAAATTCAATAAATGAGGCAACCAGCAAACAATCCTAAGCGGACAGATGCAGTATTAGGAGGACAAACCACTCCCCAAAGAGGATTAGTTTTAGGAGGAATTGAAGGGTTAAAAAAAAGATTAGAAAATCCTGAAAGGATAATCCGTCAAGTTGCTTTACAACAAATACTAAGTTATGGAAAACCAGGATTAGAGTTATTAGAAAAAGCCACAGTTGAAGATAGGTTGGAATTAGCCAATAATCCTAATACCTCTATAGTGATTTTAAAACAACTAGCCATGGATTCTGAGAGTGATGTTCGCAGTAGTGTAGCATCCCATCCTAGTATCCCCTCTGAAGCGTTAGAAAAATTGGCCATAGATTCTATGAGTTTGGTTCGCAGTAAAGTTGCCTTGCATCCACGCACACCTGTAGGAGTCTTGGAAAAACTCGCCAAAGATTCTGATAGTGGGGTTCGTAGTTGTGTAGTCAGTAATTCCCATGTTCCCATAGTCTTATTAGAAGAACTTGTTAATGATTCTATCCCTTGGGTTCGCAGTAAAGTTGCCTCAAATCACCGGACACCAGAAAGACTATTAGAAAAACTTGCTGTAGATAATGTCAGTTGGGTGCGCAGGAAAGTGGCAGCTAATCTCAGTACACCTCCAGAATTCTTAGCAAAACTAGCCAAAGATTCTCAGAGTGATATTCGCCGCCGCGTTGCCTCCAATTTAAATACAAATTCTCAGGTTTTACAAGAATTAGCCCTTGATTGTGAGAGTGAGGTTCGTCGTTGTGTTGCTGATAATCCTAACACACCTAAAAGATGGTCAGCAAAACTTAACTCCAGTTTTAACTATGATATTCGTGCCTTCGTGGCATCTAATCCCAACACTCCCCAAAATATCTTAGAACAACTCGCCCTTGACTCTGATGATAATGTACGCGCCTCTTTGGCATCTAATCCCAACACTCCCCAAAATATCTTAGAACAACTCGCCACAGATTCTGAGAAGCAGGTTAGGCGCCAAGTGGCATTTAATCCCCAGACTCCCCAAAATATCCTAGAACAACTCGCCAAAGATTCTAAGAGTGGAGTTCGTATTGGTGTTGCCGCCAATCCCCATACACCCATTTTGGTGTTAGAAAAACTAGCGATTGATTCTGAGATGCAAGTTCGGGAAAAAGTCGCCAATAATCCCCACACACCCCCTATTCTTGTACAAGAACTAAAATCTAGTTTTAATTATGATATTCGTACTTCTCTAGCTTCTAATCCCAATACCTTTCCAGAAGTGCTCGAAAAACTAGCCATAGATTCTGATATCCAGGTACGTAGTTGTATTGCCTCAAATCCTAATACCCCCCGAGAATTACTAGCAAAATTAGCCACGGATTCTAAACTAGGTGTTCGTATGAGTGTATTAGCTAATCCCAACACCTCTTTAGAATTACTAGAAAAATTAGCTATGGATTCTAACTATGAAATTCGTAGCCAAGTAGCCTCTAACCCTCAAACATCCCCGGAATTATTAGCAAAATTAGCCACGGATTCTGATAGTGGTGTTCGTAGTTGTGTGGCATCTAATCCCAATACACCAACATCAGCATTAATAAAACTTGCTCGTGATTTTGTTGATTCAGTTCGTACCTTCGTGGCATCTAATCCCAATACCCCAGAAATATTATTAGAAAAACTATTCTTATCTAATAATTATGAGATACGTAGTTGTGTGGCATCTAATCCCAATACTCCAGCCACATTATTAGAAAAATTAGCAATTGATTCTGATAGTAGAGTTCGTAGTAATTTAGCAAATAACCCCAATATATCTAGAGAATTATTAGAAAAACTCATAAAAGATTCTGATATTAAAATACGTAGTTCTGTGGCATCAAATCCTAATACCCCAGAAACATTATTAGAAAAACTATTACAAGACTCTGATAGTAAAGTTCGTAGTCATCTGGCAAATAATCCCAACCTATCCCAAAAATTCCTGGAACAACTAACAATGGATTCTGATAGTAAAGTTCGTAGTTGTGTAGCTTCTAATCCTAATACACCAGGTACATTATTAGAAAAACTAGCGATTGATTCTGAAATTGCTGTCCGTAGCCAGGTGGCATCAAATCCCAACACACCAGAAAACTTATCCAAACAACTAAATGCTACTCCTAATTATGATATTCGCACGGATATAGCTTCTAATCCCCAAACATCAGAAACATTGTTAGCAAAACTATCCCTCGACTCTCAAAGTAATATTCGTAGCTGTGTGGCATCTAACCCTAATACACCAGCACGATTGTTAGGAAAATTGGCCATGGATGCTAAAAGTAGTGTTCGCATTTCTGTGGCATCTAATCCTCATACACCAGCAAGATTGTTAGGAAAATTGGCTATGGATGCTAAAAGTAGTGTTCGCGCCTCTGTGGCATCTAATCCCAATACACCAGAACAATTGTCAAAACAACTAATATCAAGTCTGAATGATGATATTCGTAATAAAATGATATCAAATCCTAATACACCAATAAATTTGTTAGAAAAACTAGCAGTGGATTCTGATAGTGGAATTCGTAGTTGTTTGGCATCTAATTCTAGTACACCCCAAATATTGTTAGAAAAACTATCTCTAGATGCTGATGAATGGGTACGTTGTTATGTTGCTTCTAATCCTAATACTTCTCTGGAGATATTAGCAAAATTATCTCTAGATGCTGATGAATGGGTACGTTGTTATGTAGCTTCTAATCCTAATACCTCTGTGGAGATATTAGCAAAATTATCTCTAGATGCTGATGAATGGGTACGCTGTTATGTTGCTTCTAACCCTAATACTTCTGGAGAGATATTAGCACAACTATCTCTAGATATTGATGAATGGGTACGCTGTTATGTGGCATTAACTAGATAATTGTCAAAGAAGAAATCAATAAATTGTAGGTTCGGCAGGGAGATAACCCAACAAACATGAGTAATGAGTAACGAGTAATGAGTAACGAGTTTTGAAGTAAGAAGGTAGCCTGTAGTTGAGTAATGAGTTTTGAAGTAATAAGTAATGAGTTTTGAAGTTTTGAAGTAATAAGTAATGAGTTGTAGTTGTAGGGTGTGTTAGCGTGAGCGTAACGCACCGTTAGTTGAGTAATGAGTAACGAGTAATAAGTAATGAGTAAGAAGGTAGAAGTTTAGTTGTAGGGTGTGTTAGGGCGAAGCCCGTAACGCACCGTTAGATGAGTAATGAGTAATGAGTAACGAGTTTTGAAGTAAGAAGGTAGCCTGTAGTTGAGTAATGAGTTTTGAAGTAATAAGTAATGAGTAAGAAGGTAGCCTGTACGTAGCCTGTAGTTGAGTAATGAGTTTTGAAGTAATAAGTAATGAGTAAGAAGGTAGCCTGTACGTAGCCTGTAGTTGAGTAATGAGTTTTGAAGTAATAAGTAATGAGTAAGAAGGTAGCCTGTACGTAGCCTGTAGTTGAGTAATGAGTTTTGAAGTAATAAGTAATGAGTTTTGAAGTAAGAAGGTAGTTGTAGTTAGATGAGTAATAAGTAACGAGTAATAAGTAATGAGTAAGAAGGTAGCCTGTACGTAGCCTGTAGGTT
>NZ_JALKVM010000074.1:0-25578 GCF_057440575.1 Johannesbaptistia floridana | reverse complement strand
CGTTGAGCATTAATTCTTTAACTCATTACTTCAAAACTTCTTTCACTTCAAAACTTATTACTTCAAAACTCAACCTCCACCAGTAACTTTGGGTAAAGATGCGAGGGGTGCAATAAACTTACTCAAAATTGCCAGCGAAAGCGGAGAGCGCCTTAGAGGCTGTTTTGTGGTCAATAATCTTGAGTTATTGGGAGGCGCTCTCCGCCACTTCACAAGTTATTTGTGACCCCAAACCATTAACTGGTAAAGGCTGGCAATTTTGAGCAGGTTTTCTCTCGCGGTCTGAGTTTAAGAGGTTTAGATACAAACTCTTAATTGCTAAATAGCTATTTCCAAACGAGTAATAGCTGAGTGCATACCTTGAATACGTTGACTCATCGCTCCTAATTCAGTAATTAAAAAAGTATAATATTCTAAACAAGAATTATTCAAATGCTGCTGATTTGAACCATCAACTCCACAAGTAACTAACTGTTTTTCAGGGAAATTTGCCAAGATTTCAGCAAAGGGACTGTCTAAATCTGGTAATTCTGATGGTATGTGACTGTTACGTAGAGAATCAACCAAAGAAATTAAAACGAATTCCAAGAGATTAATATAATTAGTCAATTCTTGAGGAAGGGGAGTTGACGGCAGATTATCTAGTTGAGTGAATACTACAGTGACAGAACGAGTAAACAAATGAAGATAACTAAGTAAGGCTATAGCTGGTTCAATATGAAGGGTTTTACTTTGGGGTTCACTACTTAAACGTTGTAGAGAGGCTTGGGCATTAAAATAGGCTAAACGGTTCTGCTTCCGTAGTTGGGAAATAGATGCAGGAGATGGTGGGGATATTTCTGTATGGGTATTCATCACTTCTGAAAAATAACCAAGACTACACTCAATAGCAGTAGCTAAGTCTGATACTAACTTTTGCTGTTGGCGATCGCGGAATAAAACAAACGCTCCTATCACTGCTAATATTGCCCCTAAACAAGTCCACAATAATCTAGTCAAAACAATTTCATAAATATCGATATTTTCATTGAGAGATTCTAAAATTATTACAAATATTGAGATAAAAAATACTCCTATGCCATTGTGAAACCGCAGCACTGATAAAGCTATCGATATAGATAAAATACTAATTGCCTGTAAAATTATTTCTGCTTTGATAAATGAGAAAATCAAGGGAGCTAATAAAGCGCCTAAAATAGTTCCAATGATTCTATGCCAGAAACGCTGATAAGTGTTACCAAAGTCTGGTTGCAAGACTAAAATAGTAGCTAAGCTTATCCAAAAACCTTTAGGAATATTAAAAACACTATAGATAATTATACCAACAGTAGTAGTAATAGCTAAGCGCAAGCTATGACGAAATAAGCTTGATTTAAACGTAAAATTATCTTGAATAGTTTCTAGCCAAGCTAATTCTTCTGATTTCTGGTAAATTTTTTCTTGAGATAATTTAATCTTTTTAGGATGATAATTATTTTTAATTTGATAAGCTATTTCTGTAGAAAATTCGAGATGCTTAAATACTTTCTCTGACTTAATAATTAATTTGCCTAAGGCTACGAACCCTGGATAATCTTCAGGAGATTGAATATTCTGACTTTGCTGTAATTCTTTTTGTTGTTTGAGAGCTTTAATTAAATTATCAAGAAAGCCTAACTCAATCACCGCTTTTTTATTGACAATTAAACGAGCTATATTGTGATTAATTATGCTTATTTGTTCGAGTATATCTTTGATTAAAATATTAACAGTAACAAATTGAGAGAAGCGATGATGAACTTCTACTAACTCAATTAAGGTAAAAATATCAGTAATTAAATTATCAGCAGTTTCAAGTAAAATACAAGCTAATTCACCAATGGTACTTCTTCCCAATCTACTACGACGATTAATAGCTAAAGCATCTCTAGCCTGTTCAACAGTTTGTCTCAACTCCACCACCTTTTGACTGTGAAGTTGATCGGAATTTTTTGCCAAAAAGTATTTTTCCTCAAAAACTCGACTATATTTAGCAATAGTGGCATAACATTGAGCTACTGCCTTTCTAACAGGCTGATAAGGGGCTACAGACCACATAACTAAAGAAAGGAATATAGCCCAAGCTGAACCGACTAAAACCACACTAGCCCGCATAGTAGCTAACCAGAAGCCGCCAGAGGGCAAATTGAGCGCAAAAATAAAAAACAAGGCAGAAACAATGCCCGCCATAACCCCAGCATAACCCTGAAAACCAGCATAGCCACAAGCAAATATCCACAAAAAAGCAAGGAGAATTTTCAAATAAAGCAGATGACTGACTAAAGTGCCGATAAACAGGGCTGCCACCGCAGTAGTAGCGATCGCCATCATCATGCGACTACGAGTTAGATATAATCCCCCCACATCGGCCAAAATAATCGGGTAACCAGCCAAACCTATATATAAACCTATTTCTGGATAAGAGGTAAATTCCCCAATAATTATCGGCACCAGAAATAAAATGAGAGTACGTATACCAGCAGCAATCCTTAGTTTGCCAGTAGGTTGCAACAAAAAGCGAAAGCGACGGGATGGATTACTTGACATACAACTATATATTATCAATTTTTACTTTTGTTTATAGCTTAATCAATTAAACTATTAACAAAATCGCTCTTTCGTCATTTAGGGGTAAATTGTATCAAACATTACTTCTACCGCTCTCTAGAGCGATCGCCTGAGATCTTACACTAGAACAAAAGTACTAAATAGGCCAACAAGCGAGAATCAATTTTTAAGCGCGATCGCATTAATTCTTTAACTCATTATTTCTTACTTCAAAACTTCAAAACTTCAAAACTCATCCACTACCAGTAACATTAGGTATAGATGCAAGATTTGAGATCGCGCCGTACCAAATCTCAACTAGTACACTTGTTCACTAAAAAGTGTATACTAAGAAGTATTGAACTAACAAATAGTCATCTGAATTATGACCACCACTGTACCTGTAGAGATAGTTTGGTCTAAACTACCAGACGATTATATCCTTCCCGATGATCCTGTGGATAATATTAATCAACCTTCCCTCGCTAATGCCCTGACTGAAAGTCTAGAATTAGCAGGACTTCTACCTAGTAATGCTTTAACAGCTACTAACTACGGAATTTGTACCACTATTAACGGCAAAATTGTGGTAAAAGCACCTGACTGGGTATATATTCCCCAAATCAGCGTAGAACGCGAGCAAGTATACCGCAGCTATACTCCTAGACTACAAGGTTCTATGCCTGTTCTAGTCTTAGAATTTTTATCGGATACAGATGGGGGAGAATACTCCGCTAAGCAGACATATCCTCCCGGCAAGTTTTACTTTTATGAGAAAATTCTACAAGTACCTAACTACGGAATCTTTGAACCAAAATCAGGGAATTTAGAACTCTATACCCTCAGAGAGTCAACTACCTACCAACTAGAAACTCCTGACTCCCAAAATCGATACTGGCTGTCAGAAATGGGCTTATTTTTGGGAGTATGGCAAGGTGAAAAAGAAAATCGAGACGGCTACTGGTTACGCTGGTGGGATGAAGCCGGAAATTTATTGTTGTGGGGTAAAGAACAAATAGCCCAAGAAAAGCAACGGGCAGAACAAGAAAGGCAACGGGCAGAACAAGAAAGGCAACGGGCTGAAGAATTGTTAGCAAAATTGCGAGAATTAGGTTTTGAAGAATGAATGTAATCAGGGGATCGCCCTTCCCCTCAAAGTTGACTATGGGGGAGTTTTGCTTTTTACTCAATCTTGTCAATCTTCTAAAATAGAAGAAAATATATAAATGCGATCGCCGTCTATGAGCTATTGCCTTAATCCAGATTGTCAGAGGCCCCAAAACCTACAAAATAACCGTTTTTGTCAAAACTGCGGCACAGAATTACTACTAAAAAGCCGTTATCGCGCCCTCAAATTAATTGGTCAGGGAGGATTTGGTAAAACCTTTTTAGGCATTGACGAAGATATTCCCTCTCAACCCGTATGTGTAATTAAACAATTCTTACCTATAGCTCTAAGTACTTTAGAAATTGACAAAGCTACAGAATTATTTACTCAAGAAGCACAACAATTAGATCAATTAGGAAACCATAATCAAATTCCTCAATTACTAGCTCACGTAGAACAAAATAAACGTCTTTACTTGATTCAAGAATATATAGATGGTCAAAATTTAGCTCAAGAATTAGAAAAAGAAGGACCATTTTCTGAAGAAGCGATTCTAGAACTCTTAAAAAGTCTCTTACCAGTACTAGATTTTGTTCATAGTTACAAAGTCATTCACAGAGATATCAAGCCAGAAAATATCATTAGACGCAGTCAAGACGGGCAATTTGTTTTAGTTGACTTTGGAGCCTCTAAACTAGCTAATAGCAACGTTTTAGCCAAAACAGGTACTATTATTGGAACTCCCGGATATACAGCACCGGAGCAGGCTATGGGCAAAGCTAATTTTAGCAGTGATATCTATAGCTTAGGTGTAACTTGTATACATTTATTACTGCAAATAGAACCCTTAGAACTATTTGACCACAGCGAAAATGATTGGGTGTGGCAAGACTATCTAACCACCCCCCTAAGTTCAGAATTAGTAAATATTCTCAAAAAAATGGTAGCAATGGCTACTAAAAAACGTTATGGTTCTGCTCAAGAAGTCTTAGAATCTCTAAACTTACTTAATAATCAACCTCCACCAAATTTACCAAAAACTCTACCTCGCCTAGTAGAAATCGATAAACGTTTTGGCTATATCGACAAGGAAGGTAAAATGGTAATCAGTTTACAATTCAGCCAAGCTAGGGGTTTTTCTCCCGATGGATTAGCCGCGGTTAAACGTGGACGTCATTGGGGTTTTATTGATTTCCAAGGTAAATTGCGAATTGCACCTCAATTTGAAGCTGTTTCTGATTTTGCTGCTGGGTTGGCAGCTTTTAAATATTCTAAATGGTATTGGTTACAAGCTAAATGGGGTTATATCAACTACCAAGGCAAGATAGTAATTGAACCGCAATTTAACCAAGCTTTCAGCTTTTCGGAAGGTTTAGCTTTAGTGCGTGTAGGATTTTTGTGGGGATATATCAATACTGAAGGAGTGATCATGATTGAACCTCAGTTTGAAGAAGCTGGTAATTTTAAATCAGGACTGGCCCGAGTTAAGTTTAATACCAAATGGGGGTATATCAATCCTCAAGGCAAAGTAGTTATACCTCCCCGGGATAATGCACGGGATTTCTCAGGAGATTTAGCCGCGGTGGAAATTAATCAATTTTGGGGCTATATCGATAAACTAGGTAAACTAGTTATTCAGCCTCAATATTTAGATGCTTTAGATTTCTCCGAAGGTTTAGCACCAGTTTTGATAGAAACTAAATTTTTAGGTTTATTAGTCACTGGACAAAAATGGGGTTACATTAATAAGCTTGGTACAGTAGCAATTGAACCTCAATTTGATTGGGCAGATAGTTTTGCTGAAGGTTTAGCAGCAGTTAAAAAAAACAATTACTGGGGTTATATTAATAAGTTGGGTCAAATGATAATTGCGCCTCGCTTTGATTTTGCTGCGGCTTTTACTGATAATATTGCTGAGGTTATTTTAGGAGGACAATGTCGCTATATTAACAAAAGAGGAGAATTTGTTTATTAACTCAAATATAGAGTTTTTTCTCGGGAAAAGTTTATAAATACCATTTATGGCGTTTTTTAGTCTACTGAGGTACACAGGTTAACGGATTGAGGAAGGAACGGGGAACACCGGAACAGGGAACACCAAAACAGGGAATAGAAAATGTACCTCACTTGCTTTGGAATTGCTATAATCAGCGGATTTAGTATGACTACCTGACCCGGTATGAGCAAAAACTAATTTTAATACATTTGTAAACATTATTTGTGTAAATTTTTGTTACAGATTTAGTTTAAACTTTTACTAGAAAAATAAATTTCTGGTTATACTAAACGATATATAGATAATAAATCTGATTAAATTATATCAAATTGATTAAAAAATGCTAAAAGTCGATATGTAGTCAATTATTAATGCTACAGGGAGAAAACCTTGCTATGTATACTGTTTCCGTCTTGGTGGGCTACCCAGTGCGCCGGAAGCGCTCTCTTCCCTCCGCTGTTCCTTCCTTTCCTTATATTTATCGGATTTTTTTAGGGAAATGATATTAGTATTTAAAATTCTCTATTTATTATTAAATAAATAAGAGTTAACTAAAAAAATAAACAATGAAAATTCTTTCTAAAAAACTATTTCCGCTGCCGTTCTATAGTTTTAGGATAGTTATTATTTCAATTTTATTAGCATTAATAATCTTAGTATTTTTAGAAAAACAAGTACTACCTAATTTAGAACAAGAATCTCAAATTGTTTCTCAAAACTGGCAAAGAGAAACAACCAAAATTGATTACAACAACAAAAACAAGAATCTAGCAGATGGATTATATGATGAGACTAGTGATTGGATACCATCGGCTGATTCTAACTGGATTTGGCACTCAAAAGGATTTCCGGTTAAAGAGGAAAAAACTAAAGCTAAACGTATTTTAGTTATGGGAGATTCTTTTGTGTGGGGTTATGGAACCAATAACATGAATGATCTTTGGTGGCGACAATTACAAAGAGAGCTCAATAGCAGGGGATATTATCAAGTTGAAGTGATAGCCGCAGGTCATCGTGGAGCTTCCACCAGGGAACAGTTCAAGGCTGCTAAATACTTAAATCTTGTGGAAAAGTATCAACCAGACTTGATGATTTGGGGATATGTGACCAATGATCCTGACGAAAGAATAGTTAAACAATTTCAAGATCATATATTAGCTCAAGATCAAGTTATTTCTTCACTCCATAATTTAGAATATAAAAATTTCTTTCCTAAATTAATGGGACAACTAGTTGATACTCGGAGAAAAAAACTAGTTGAAACCTTGCAAAGCGAAGAGAATGGTTACGAATACGATACCTGGTCCCTTAAACTTTTAGAAGGAAAAAATTGGGAAAAGTATCAACAGACTGTCAAAGAACTAGGAGAATGGAAAAAAACCTTAAAAATTCCTAGTTTTGTGATAACTTTACCAAATAGTCCATCAGAAGAGACATTTAAAAGTCATTATGCTCAAGTTCAACCTGTATTTGAGTCTAATCAAATACCTTTTTACAATATTTTAGATGAATTTGTGGCTGAGTATCCGAGTAATCAGATTTTGGGTAATAATCTAAGCTGGGGAATCAATCCCGCAGATGGTCATCCGGGTAATATCAGTACCCATTTTTATGCAGTAAAAGCATTAGATTATATTGAAAAAAACTATCCAGAAACCCTAGGTAAAAAAGACTTAAATAAAATTGAGCATGAGGTAAAAATAAACGATTGGATGCCCCCATCTCCTCTCCTAGAAGTTTTTCCTGAATCACCGGGAGTGTATAGATTTAAATACCCTCAATCAGAAGCATCAATGCCATATATGCCAGTCAAAAGAAATTATGTTCAATTTAACTTAGAAAATCCTGTGAATATTCAAGAAATTCGTTTAACAGGAACTGGTTTACAGAAAGCGATTATTGATTATACCTCGGTTAATCCAGAACTTGGATACGATGACCACAGTATATATTCTTTAGGAGAAAAAGAAGGACAATCACTATCTTGGAATCTAGAAAATGAAACCTTAGCTCAATCAGTAAATACTATTAGAATATCTGCTAATTTTGTTAATTCTGAGGGAGAGCTCACTATGACTATTATTAGTAATAATATTAATTGAAAAACCTTGACAAAACTATGAATAAAACTCGTATTTTAGGAATTTCTGCATATTATCATGATTCTGCTGCTGCTATAGTAGAAGATGGTAAGATTCTTGCTGCTGTACAAGAAGAGAGATTTACTAGAAACAAAGGCGATTCATCTTTTCCCCATCATGCCATTAATTATTGTTTAGAACAAGCCCAAATCAAAGAAGATGAGTTAGACTATGTGGTTTTTTATGAGAATCCTTTAAATAAATTTGAAAGATTATTAACAACTTATCATCTCAATGCACCTAAAAGTTTACGAAGTTTTTTAAAAGCCATGCCATCGTGGTTAACTCAAAAACTGTGGCTAGAAGATGAAATTGCACGAGAAATGGGAATAAAAAAACGGATTTATGTTAATGACCACCACCTTTCTCATGCTTGTAGCGCTTTTTATCCTTCTCCTTTTGAAGAAGCGGTAATTTTAACCATTGATGGTGTGGGAGAATGGTCAACCACTACTTTAGGTATAGGCAGAAATAATCAGATAGAACTTTTAGAAGAAATTAGATTCCCCAACTCTTTTGGCTTACTCTATTCTGCTTTTACTTATTACACAGGCTTTAAAATTAATAGTGGTGAATATAAACTCATGGGATTAGCTCCCTATGGAGAACCGAAATATGTAGATATCATTCTCAACAAGTTAATCAAACTCAATAGTGATGGTTCGATTATTTTAAATCAAAACTATTTTAACTATGTTAATGGTTTAACCATGACTAATAAAAGATTTAATCAATTATTTGGTTCCCCTCCACGCCAACCCGAGTCTTTAATCACTCAAAAAGAAATGGATATAGCCGCTAGTATCCAAGAGGTTTTAAACCAAGCTGTTTTACTCATGGGGAAATATGCTTATGAGAAAACAGGATTAAAGAATATTGTTTTAGCAGGTGGTGTAGCTTTGAATGTTGTTTCTATGGGTAAACTTTCCAAAACGGGTTTATTCAATCAGTTATGGATTCAACCTGCCTCAGGAGATGCTGGAGGTGCCTTAGGTTCTGCACTATGGATGTGGTATGCAAAATTAGGTAATAAACGTATTGTAGATAAACCAGATAGTATGCAGGGGTCTTTTCTCGGTCCAGAAATTGCTCCAGAATCCGTTGATGATGACAGTATTCTTAAGACTCTAGGTGGTAACTGGGAGAGTTTAACAGATGATGCTCTACAAGAATTAATTGCTGCTAAAATAGCTGAAGGTAAAGTTGTAGCTATAGCTAGAGGCAGAATGGAATATGGTCCTCGTGCTTTGGGTGCAAGGTCGATTCTTGGCGATGCTCGTTCTCCTCAAATGCAGAGTCACATGAATCTTAAGATTAAGTTTAGAGAAAGTTTCCGTCCTTTTGCGCCTATGGTTTTAGCAGAAGATGCTACTAAATACTTTGATATTCCCCAAGAAAGTCCCTATATGCTCTTAGCATATCCAGTTACAGAAAAGCAGAGAATTCCCGTAGCTGACAATAATTTGTTTGGAATAGATTTACTGAAAGTACCACGTTCTCATATTCCCGCAGTAACTCATATTGACTATTCAGCTAGAATTCAAACCATAGATAAAGAAAGGAATCCTTTTATGCACAAAATACTCACTAAATTTAAACATCTGACAGGGTGTTCCGTGGTTGTCAACACCTCTTTTAATGTACGAGGAGAACCTATTGTGAATACAGCAGAAGACGCCTATAGATGCTTTATGGCCACTGAAATAGATTATCTTGTAATTGGTAATCGTTTCTTTGACAGGGAAAAACAGCAACAACAACCTTTAACTGATGAAGAAAGAGCCCAATGGCTAAGGAGATTTGAACTTGACTAACTTTACCTATATCCGCCGAGTACGACAAAGAGAAAAAATATCTCGTCTGAAGCAACTCATGACTTTTGGGTTTGTCTTAGGCTTGCTAATTACTTTGTTCAGTATGTTTAAATATTTATTTGTGGTTAATTTTAGTGATAAATTATGGCAAATTATGAGCATAGTGGGCATTGTGATAATTTTTTTATCAATAGCACTTCCCACATCAATTGCAGGAGTTGAAAAGTTATTTCGCCTAGTAACTCAAAAAATAGGTGAAACGGTATTTTCTCTAATTCTAATTATGAGTTACTTTATGTTAATAATGCCAGTCGGTTTATTTTTACAATCATCTAAAGGCGTTGAACCTTTTTATAGTTGGGAAAATAAATGTAATTTAAAAGTAGAAGGATGGATAAAAAAAGAATTAAAAGAAGACCTGAAGCTTGTTAATAAAAATGCTCAAAAACTTCCTCTAATTCTACAGCCAATTACAGTAATATCTTATTTCATACGTAATGGACATTATGTGTTTATTCCTATACTTATATTGATGTTGACACTAGGATTAATCATGTTTTTTGTCCAGACTTCAAGTTTAGCTCCATTTATCTATACCTTGTTCTAGATATAGCCTTTTCTAAGTTAGTATTTATGAAAAATTGTTGCTAGAGGTTGATAAATCTTATTGCATTTCAAAGGACTTATGAGGTTGTACCTAACTCCTGCCTCGGTGCCTCAAAAGGATAACCTTTGTACCTCACAAGAATGGGAATTGCTATATCATCATGGACTAGAAATTAAGCTCATTAGAGAAACAGGATTGAAACATGACTAATCAATCAAAAGCTACATCAAGGATACAAAATATTATTTCTACCGCTATTAACAAATACAATAGGTTTATTTTTGTTTCTCCTTGGCATGATGTTACAGATTATCAAACTTTGTTCCGGTTTTTAGGGGATTAATCTTAGCTCTAAGTACAATTACTTATGAAGTATAATGACTAATAAGCGCGATCGCTAAACCTTTAATTGGGAGGTCATTTAGGAGATTTGAGAAAAATTTTGATTTCTTAATAGGAAATATAGCAATGAGCGTTGTAGTGTTAACAATATTTAGATAAACTTTTCCCCCCAACCCCCCGCAAACTCGGGGGGCTTTTCATAATAACTGTAAACATCTATTTGCGAGCTTGCTATAATTAAGCGATCGCCATAAGCTCAGATCTTGCATCTTTACCTAATGTTACTGGTGAGGGTTGAGTTTTGAAGTAATAAGTAATGAGTAATGAGTAATGAGTAAGAGAATTAATGCGATCGCGCTTAAAAATTGATTGACCCTAAAGGCGTATTCAGACTAGATTTTGTAGGTTGGGTTGAGGCACGAAACCCAACATTAATGTTTAATTAATTATATAATTAAATATTGATGCAAATCCTTAAAAACCCTCTCCCTGCTCCCTGCTCCCTGCTCCCCCTCTCCCCCCTCTCACCTGTCGGCCAATTTCTGTACTTTTGTTTTGGTGCTTTGATATGAGATAAGTGAAAATAGACGTTTAGTCTAAACTCCAGTCTGGAGCAAGGCTGGCAATTTTGAGTAAGCTGGGAATCTTAAAAGCAATTTTCCAACTCTTTTAAGACAATATCTGTGATTACTTGAATTCTATATTTACAAGCCATAGTTTCTTGAGAATTTAATGTGCCATTTTCCCAATATTTATTACTACCTGCACCTCCACCACAAACACCAAAATAATCACAGTTTTGACGGCATAAATTAATTCCTGCTGTCATGTCTTGGTAAATTTTGGCAAACTTTTCTGTATAACATACAGATTCAAAACTATTCTCTAAAATGTTTCCTAGGATGAAATCACCATACAAGTCAGTTTTGACGGACAATAATTCTGGGTCAAAGGTAGAAAAGTTACCTTGATTATCTATACTAACAATCACAAAAGGTTTATTCATGTCAGTATTAGTTAGACGTTCATTAGTATAAACTAGGCCGCAAATTGTTTCAAATTCTCTTACCTGTATCTCTCCATCACTTTCAACAGTTAATTGCCAAAATCTTGACATAAAATCCCGGTATCGTTTTTCTAATCCCTGTTTGTTTAGAGATGAGCTTTGATTAATTCCCTCAACTTCCTCCATATTAAAGCCTATGTCAGTTATCCCGTTTTCTAGAAAAAAATGAAAAATTTCCTCAGGATAGTCTAGAGAATCAGCCGTAATCACGGCTATAATACTCACAGGTATATTATTTTTTTGTAAATAAGAAATTCCTCTCATGGTAGCAGCATGACTGCCTATCCCTGTCTTAGTTTGGCGGTGGGCATTATGAATAAAATCAGGACCATCTATACTAACTCCCAGATGAACTTGATGTTCTCTAAAAAAATCACACCAATCTTGATTTATGAAGATACCGTTAGTTTGTATAGAATGGATAATTGAATACTCGGTTTTATTAAATTTATCACTTGTTTGATTAATTAGCTCAAAAGCTTGTTCATAAAAACTAATAGGAACTGCCAAAGGTTCCCCTGCATGCCAACATACTGTCAAGTCTTGATTAAAAAAGGGACTGGTAAAAATATTTTTAAAAATAGGTTCAATTAAATCTAGAGATAGTTGTTTTTTGAGATGACGATTTGGTAAGTAACAGTAATCACAATCTAGATTACAAAATGATGTTGACTGAATTACGACTAGATTAATAGGACCAAATTTAGAAATATCTATACTCATAATTAATATCGATTCCAGAAAGAGCCACCATCTACCCAACCATTACGCCAAGGTCTCCTATTAACAAAGCCACCACCATGACCATCAGCCCATCCACCACGTCTACCATTGACCCATCCTCGATTACCTCCATCTCCCCAACCCAAAGCCAGAGTTTGCTCTGGTTTGGCTTCTTTGGATTGAGGTAATTGATTTTCCTTGTTTTTGATATTGGCGTTAATTTTGTTTATACGTTGCTCTATACTCAATTGATGAGAAGGATTGGTGTGTTGTTGATTAGTAGTGGCATTAGTGGCAGAAGCATTGAGGGCAGATAGGGTGAGTAGAAATCCCACTAGGCTTATCCTTTTTTTATTGTTCATAGTTTTATTTAATAGTTTTTATTCTTGTTCTTCAAATGATAAGGGTATTTGTTCGTGAGTGAGAATAATCTGGTTAAAGAAATCTTTGATTTGATCTTGTTCTATTTCAATAATCCCTTCTGGTCCTAACCAGCGCCCTACAGTTTCAACGGAGGTGGGGTCTCCAATCACATAACCCTGCATTAGTTTAACAATGGCATAATTGACCACATTCAAAAAGTTAGAGTTATTCTGAGGTACCATACAGCCTAAACCATACATAGCATAGGGTTTTTCTGGTACCAATTTATAGGCATCTGGATCTAATCTTTGACTAACTCCTTCTAGAATTATCCTATCTCCAGCGATCGCATCAACTCTACCTTCATCTAATGCTTGAAAGGCTTCTTCTACATTTCCCACCGGAACTAAAGTAGCATTTGGTGCTATGGATTTCATTGTTTCTTCACTTATCGTATACTTTGCTACAGCAATGTTTTGATTTACCAAAGTTTCTGGAGCCCCTAAATTACTATCCTGTTTAACTAATAAACTGATGCCAGAAACACTATAACTCACAGAAAAGTCGGCAAATTGGTCTCTATCCCAGGTAAAACCCACAGTGCAAAAAATATCTATTTGTCTACTTCTGAGAGAGGGAATTGTTTCGGCAAAATCTTCTATTACTATTACTTGTACTGTCAGTTCTTTCCCGAGTTTCTCTTCTAGTTCAGTTTTTATTAATTTTAGTACATCTATAGAGTATCCTACTAATTGTTCCTGGTCATCTATATAAGAATAGGGAATTAAATCAACCCTTGTGCCTACTGTTAATACTCCTGTTGTAGCTACTTTTTCTATAACTGTATCAGCTTTGGTAGGAGTTGAGATTCCTAAGATAGCTAAAATGCTTAAGATTCCCAGTAAAAGTTTTTTACTCATTTATTTTAATATTTATATTTTTAATCAGGTTAAATAAACTAGTCAAATTATCTTATCATAAAATCTTACTTTCAGTCTGATGTATAATTAGAAAGAGAAAAGCATTCTCACTAGAAATATATTATGGTGAAAAAGCTAAGTTTTATAAAATCATATCTTATCTACTATTAATTATGACGATAGAAGCACAACTTGCCGTTTTAATCAAGGAAGCACCAGAATATGGTTTCCCTCCCGAGATTATGCAGCAAGGAGTCACCCCCATACTGAGAGAATTAACTAGTAATTTAGACCATCTTGATTATTTTATCTGTCAAAATGCCCAACTCAATTGGTTGATTACCACATTAAGACATCGAAATCAACCAGAATCAGAAAAAAAAGTTATTTATGCTTTTAGTACTCTAGCTGACGCTATAGAAATGCAGGGATTGTATAATGAGTCGGTTTCTCCTGTATCTATACCAGTAACTCATCTTTTGTTTCAGTTGTTTGCTCTAAAACCTGTAGACAGTATTATCTTTATGGATACACCAGGCAATTTAGATAAGGGGAAGGAAATTGCTAAGAGTACTTTGTTTCAATTGTTGCAAGGGCAATTACAACAATTTAAATCTAAAAATATTCCTCCAGATCTAGCTTAATTTTGTGATTTAGTTCTACTTAACTATGTCTAACCTTAGAAAAAGACTTATTCTTGTATTGGATGGGAAATTCTCTTGAGTGCGATCGCCTACACATCCAAGAAGCCATTCCCCCCCTAAATAGCTATGCTTTATAAGCAACTCACCAAACCCTTGTATAGCAGGGAGCACTGTAGCACGGGAGCAGGGGTGCAATAAACTTACTCAAAATTGCCAGCGAAAGCGGAGAGCGCCAAGAGAGGCTGTTTTGTGGTCAATAATCTTGAGTTATTGGGAGGCGCTCTCCGCCACTTCATAAGTTATTTGTGACCCCAAACCATTAACTGGTAAAGGCTGGCAATTTTGAGCAGGTTTTCTCTCGCGGAGAGGGATTTTCAGTAAAATTACTTAAGTTGTGGATAAAATGTATATTACTATACATTATTTTCTTAAACAAAATCTGAAAAAGCACATAATCACAAGTTGGTGTTTTTGTCAAGTTTTATGTTAAGAAAGATGTTTATAAAGGATAGCCTAAATAGCAGGGCTGTTTTGTTCTTGACAAAGAAAATGGTGAGGAGAAGCACCGGAGCGGGAAGAGGGGATTTTTTGCTAATAATAAATCCCCTTTTTTCTAATAATAGCTAAAAAGAGCGTCAACTTTTGTGGTGTTCAGCTTCTAGCTTACGACAAAATTTTAGCATAAAACAGCCCTGCCCCAAAAATAGTACAAATCTACAAGGTCTAACTCCTATTTTCTTTACATATCGCCCCCAAGAAGATAATCGGATTGAGTAAATTCAGTAGTATTTTTCAGAACGGCGAAAATACTATTAGTATTATTGTCTGCAATATTGATATCGCCATTACGGACAAAAATATTTAGGTCAGCAAAATCGAGATCACTGCTAAAGAGGTCTTCACCCCGAACAAAGTCATTGATGATATCTTTACCCTCACCGGATAAGACCATAAAGGTATCGGCGCCACCTCCACCTAACAGGCGATCGCTTCCTGGTCCTCCATCTAGTAAATCATCTCCTCCTTCACCTCTTATCACATCATGCCCTTGATTGCCTCTAATGATTTCATCATCACTAGTACCTGTTAAGGTATCTTTGTTGGATGTTCCTTCAATGATTGATGAGTTATTGAGGATATAATCAGATTGAGTAAATTCAGTAGTGTTTTTAACCACAGCTAAAATACTATTAGTATTATTGTCTGCAATATTGATATCGCCATTCCGTACAAAAATGTTTAGGTCAGCAAAATCGAGATCACTGCTAAAGAGGTCTTCACCCCTAACAAAGTCATTGATGATATCTTTACCCTCACCGGATAAGACCATAAAGGTATCGGCGCCACCTCCACCTAACAGGCGATCGCTTCCTGGTCCTCCATCTAGTAAATCATCTCCTCCTTCACCTCTTATCACATCATGCCCTTGATTGCCTCTAATGATTTCATCATCACTAGTACCTGTTAAGGTATCTTTGTTGGATGTTCCTTCAATGATTGATTGCTTATTGAGGATATAATCAGATTGAGTAAACTCAGTAGTATTTTTCAGGACCGCGAAAATTTTCTTATTGTGTGCAATATCAATATTGCCATTCCGTACAAAAATGTTTAGGTCAGCAAAATCGAGATCACTGCTCAAGAGGTCTTCACCCCTAACAAAGTCATTGATGATATCTTTACCCTCACCGGATAAGACCATAAAGGTATCGGCGCCACCTCCACCTAACAGGCGATCGCTTCCTGGTCCTCCATCTAGTAAATCATCTCCTCCTTCACCTCTTATCACATCATGCCCTTGATTGCCTCTAATGATTTCATCATCACTAGTACCTATTAGGATATCTTTCGTGGCTGTTCCTGCAATAATGCCCGGCGTTGGTGGAGGTTCATCGTTGTCTAGGATGGTGAGGAGTGAAGTCCCTTGACTCCCTACACTAGCACCATTGGTTGGATTAGAAAGAGCTAGATTGATAGTTTCATCTGATTCTACATCCCTATCATCAACAATAGGAATAATGATAGTTTTACTAGTTTGACCATCAGCAAAGCTTACCACTATTGGAGTGTTATCATAATCATTTGGTGCTATAGCTGTGCCATTCCTGGGCCTAACGGTAATGTTTACACTTCCATCACTACCTTCTATTCTGACTAAAGTAATAACCGTACTGGCGGTACCATCTTCGTTTACTGTGTAAATAGCGTTATCGAAGTTAATTATTCCTGGAGTAGGGGTTGATTGTAGCTCAAAAGCCCCAATATCCACTGTATCCACAAACCTTGATAACCCTCTTTGGTCAGTAGTTAGGCGATCGCCATTAAAATCTACTGCTAAACTATTGTCCCCCTTATCAATAGCTGGACTCCCAGGAATTAAAGCTAGAGTTTTAGTCTCTCCACCATTATCTGCTAGGGTCGCTTCTATAATACCAGTTGACGAAGGGGCGATAATATTCTTGTTATTTTGACCAATCGTACCTCCTATATTGGGGTTAGAATTAGCTCTGTTGCCGGCGATGATATTATTGTTAAGGTTGTTTGTCCCAAAACGTGAATCAATTCCTCCCCCTGACATTGCCGAGTTGCCAGCGATAATTGAATTAGTTACCTCTGTATCTTGATTTGAGTAGATGCCTCCGCCGTATTCCGTGGCAACGTTGCCAAATACAGTTGAACTGATTACAGCTGTACTGTTTCCCGAAAAAATGCCGCCTGCGACTGAATCCTTATTTATGTCGCCTCCGTCAATTGCCAAGTTGCCAAATATAGTTGAATTAATTACACTAGTATTCCCAGTTGAAAAAATGCCTCCGCCGAAGTTATCTGCATAAATTTGACTCCCGGAGCGGTCAATTGCCGAGTTGCCAGAAATAGTTGAATTGATTACACGTGTCCCGCGAGAGTTGATGCCGCCCCCTGAAATTGCCGAGTTATCAGAAATAGTCGAATTGGCTATGTAGGTATTATTTGCTGAATCAATACCTCCACCGTCGAAAAGTGCCGAGTTCCCTGAGATAGTTGAATCGGTTACAACTGTATTTGCAGATGCTATACCTCCGCCGTAATCATTTGAATAGTTCCCAGAGACAGTCGAATTAGTTATCGTTGTTTTTTCCCTTGACAAAATGCCGCCTCCGCCGTTAGGTGTATTCAAGCCGCCGTCGTCATTTGCCGAGTTCCCTGAGATAGTCGAATTGATTACATTTGTAGTTCTAGAAAAAATGCCTCCGCCGAAACTTGCATAGTTGCCTGAGATAGTCGAATCAGTTATCTTTGTTTTGTCGTTTGAAAAAATACCTCCGCCTAAACTGCGTCGAACAATTAAGGAGGAGTCTCCCTGGTAACTTGCAGAGTTCCCAGAAATAGTAGAATTAGTTACATTTATATTAACCCTTGAATAAATGCCACCTCCGCGCAAACTTGCCGAGTTGCCTGAGATAGTCGAGTTATTAACAAACACATCATTCTGAGAATTAATTGCACCACCACTGTTACTTGCGCTTCCTCCCGTGAGAGTCAAATTATCTATGGTAAAACGGCCATTTGTTATATTGAATAACCTAAAAGTATTATTACCCTCAATTGTTATTCCCTTGGTTAAACTCGAAGCATCTATAGTCAACTCATCAGTTACTACTAAAGAACCTGTTTCCAGAGAAATTGTGCCATTATTCAGAGATGAATCAAAAGTAATTATATCTCGACCTATCCCTGTGTTAGCTCTGTTAATCAAATCTCTTAAACTATTACTCCCTGAATTGTCAAGGTTACTTACTGTATATATAGCCATTATTTTTTTATTCTAATTAACGTAATTTTTAGTTTATTTTTATTCAAAAGAGCATTTTTTTCTCAAATTTACCAATTTTTAATTAATTATATAACTAATTAATTAGTTAGAGTTTGAGGTGACCATCAAAAAGAAAAATCATCTATATTAGTTTTAGCACAATCATCAATTGTAAATAAAATTATGAATAAAGAGTATAGGTGTGATAAAAACTCCCCTCAAAAATATTTGCATTTGTTCCAAATTAAATCAACAAGCATTCGTTAACTCCAAATGAACCAGTTTTTAAGTTATCCTATTGTAACCTTTTTTTCTATTATATTGATTTCTAGCAATGGCGATCTGCCTTCGGCAAAGCTGGCGAAGCCAGTGGCCTTTTTTCAACCCACAATAATCACCAATTTTTTAGCTATAGTTATAGCTATATAGCGATTTTCAAGAAGCGTGAGGTACATTTTTTGCTCCTTGTTCCTGTTTTTAAAGTCCCATCTCCTCAGACCCTCGCATCTCTACCTAATGTTACTGGTTGGAGTTGAGTAATGAGTTTTGAAGTAATGAGTAATGAGTTTTGAAGTCTTGAAGTGAAAGAAGTTTTGAGTTAAAGAATTAATGCGATCGCGCTTCAAAATTGGTTGACCTTTGCTACTTTTCTTAGGCGAAAGAGAAATGAACTTTTTCTGAGGTTAATTTAGTACATAAGTACTGGTGCTTGAGATGAGTTAAGCCAGTAGCCGTTCTGCTTATCAAAAGCAAACACGGGAGAGCTGTTCGTTAACCTTTCTCAGTACACTTAAAAACGCTATAAGTAACTAATTGTTAAGGTAGCCAAGGATAGCCGCGAAAATCTGGAGGACGTTTTTCTAAAAAAGCCTGTTTACCTTCAGCGCCTTCTTCAGTCATATAATAAAGTAAAGTAGCATTTCCTGCTAATTCTTGTAATCCAGCTTGACCATCACAATCGGCATTAAAGGCAGCTTTGAGACAACGAATAGCAATAGGACTTTTGCTTAAAATTTCTTCAGCCCATTGTATGCCCTCAGCTTCAAGTTCTTCCACAGGCACCACACAATTAACTAAACCCATATCTAAAGCCTGTTGAGCGCTATACTGACGACAGAGAAACCAAATTTCCCGAGCTTTTTTTTGACCAACAACTCTAGCTAAATAACTCGCCCCAAAACCACCATCAAAACTACCTACTTTTGGCCCGGTCTGTCCAAAAATAGCATTGTCTGCCGCTATAGTTAAGTCACAAATCAGATGCAAAACGTGACCACCGCCAATAGCATAGCCTGCTACCAAAGCAATAACTACTTTAGGAAGAGAACGAATTAAACGCTGTAAATCTAACACATTCAGACGAGGTACACCGCTATCATCTATATAACCAGCTTTACCGCGAATACTTTGGTCTCCCCCAGCACAAAAAGCATATTTACCATCTGTATGAGGGCCTGCGCCTGTTAGTAAAACTACACCAATTTTACTATCTTCGCGAACATCACAAAAGGCTTCATACATCTCAAATACTGTTTTAGGACGAAAAGCATTTCGTTTGTCGGGGCGATTGATGGTAATTTTAGCAATACCATCTCTTTTTTGGTAAATAATATCTTCGTAGGTTTTGACATCTTGCCAAGTTTCTGTCATATAAGTCATGCTAAATTTTTTCTTACCAGTACAGATTACCATCTCTTGGCCTTCTCTTCTTCGTTAATTTTTAGGCATAATTTATTTGAGGCAAAACCCGTACTTTTAACAAAATTTAATAATTTGTGGTAAGGTTAGAGTAGAACCATAAAAAATAAATAGTTAGCAAAAGGGGGGAAATTCTATGGCTAAATTAATTCAAAATAACCCGCAAGCAGTAGAATTACAGGGAAAAATCTGGATTTATACCCATATAACTCAAGAAAACCATTCTGCCCTACGTTCTGGTTTTGCCGGTTATCCAGCTAATCCCCGTTGGAATGTTAGTAAATATCGCGCTTGGAAACAAGGAATAAAATGGCGCGAAGACTGGAAAAAGGGATTATTGAGTGTTGATAGTTCTAATTCTCAGTTGATTGCTCAAGAAGAATTAGAGAGAAAACAGCAAGTAAAAAGAGCTCCCTTGAAATGGAGGGGTAACACAATATTGGCCAAGTGATTAATTCTCCTATTGCAAAACCTACCTCATCTTGAATATTTGAGTAAGATGAGGTAGGTTTTAGCTATTATATAGAAATATTATTTAGATCGATAGTAGAAAATAATTTCTTTCTCCTTGAGGGGAACAAAATCGGCATCTATTAACATCTGGTTTAATTCTTCTAGAGGTAAATGTTTAGCACCAATTCTAATAATGCGCGATCGCATAGTATTAGTAACGCCACTACGTTGACGATTACCCTCTAAGGCCATAACTTGATGATACAATTTAAGCCTGTTCTCGGGAATGGGAGAACCATCTAAATCAAGACCTTTGGCGATCGCCTCATCTACTGCATCTGCACCTAAATTTTCTGCCATAGTTATCTATTACTAAAATTTTGTTACTGACTATACTAGAAAGTATAATAGTAAATTTTCCCTACTATTAGTCAAATAAAAAAGCAACAAAATTAAAACATGACCACAACCGTTAACCCTACTACAGCAACTGTGCCTTTAATACCAAGAGAAACACTATTTGGTAATCCAGAAAGGAGTAGTCCAAAATTATCAAGAGATGCTCAATATATAGCTTATATTGCTCCAGATGATAATAATGTTTTACAAGTTTGGTTGCAAAAGATTGGGGAAACAGAAGTAGAAAAACTAACCCAAGACGCTAAAAGAGGTATACGTTTCTATTTTTGGACTTATCAAGCAGAAAAACTAATCTACATCCAAGATGCTGACGGAGATGAAAACTTCCATCTATACCAAGTAGATGTAAAAACCAAACAAGTCAGAGATTTAACCCCATTCCAAGGAGTTAAAGCCCAAATAGTTGATTTAGACCATGCTTTTCCCGACGAGATTTTAGTAGGATTAAACCTAAATAATCCCCAAGTATTTGATGTTTACCGCATTAATCTCAATAATGGTGCCGTAGAATTAGATACAGAAAACCCCGGAAATATAGTAAGCTGGACCGCAGATAGTAATTTTGAAATTAGAGGTGCAACGGCAGCCACAGCCGATGGAGGTTCAGAATTACTTTACCGAGAGACTACTACTAGTCCTTGGCAAAGTTTACGGGTTTGGGGACCAGATGATCAAGGGGGTATCGTTAGCTTCTCAAAAGATCATCAAACTTTATATATAATCGGTTCCCATGATGCTAATGCCGAGCGCTTAATTGCCCTAGATTTACAAACCAAAGCTGAAACAGTAATCGCTGCCGACGACCAATATGATGTGAGTTCAGTAATAATTCACCCTACAGAACGATATATTCAAGGAGTGTCTTTTTATAAAGACAAAGAAGAATGGCAAATACTAGACCCTAATATCAAAGCAGATTTTGAAGCACTAGCCAAAGTACGTACTGGAGAGTTTGATCTTGGTAGTCGTGACCTCGCTGATGAAAATTGGCTAGTATCCTATGTAACCGATGATGGCCCCGTATACTATTACTTATACGAGAGAAAAACCAAAAAAACCACTCTACTCTTTAGCAATCAACCTAAATTAGAGTCTTTGCCTCTAGTGTCCATGAAACCCATTAGTTATACCGCCAGAGACGGTTTAACTATCCATGGATACCTCAGCTTACCGAAAGACCAATCAACCCCTCTACCTACAGTTTTATATGTACATGGTGGTCCTTGGGCAAGAGATACCTGGGGTTATTCTCCCACCGTACAATGGTTAGCAAATCGAGGATATGCTGTACTGCAAGTAAACTTTAGAGGCTCTACAGGATACGGAAAAGACTTTGTTAACGCGGGTAATCGTCAATGGGGTGCTTCTATGCACAATGACTTAATTGACGCCGTTAACTGGACCATTGACCAAGGTATCTCTCAACCAGATAACATAGCAATTATGGGAGGTTCCTATGGGGGTTATGCCACCTTAGCCGGACTAACCTTCACCCCTGAAGTCTTTACCTGTGGAGTTGATATAGTAGGACCGAGTAATCTCATAACTCTCATGGAAAGTATACCACCCTATTGGGCACCCTTGATGGCTATGTTCCAATACCGAGTTGGTAATTTAGAAACCGAAAGAGAGTTTTTAGAATCGCGATCCCCTCTTTTCTTTGTAGACAAGATTACTAAACCTTTGTTAATTGGACAAGGCGCCAATGATCCGCGAGTCAAAGAAGCAGAAAGTGAACAAATTGTTACAGCAATGCGTCAAGCAGGCAAACCCGTAGAATATGTTCTCTATACCGACGAAGGACACGGATTTGCTCGTCCTGAAAATAGATTACACTTCTTTGCTGTAGCAGAAGAATTCTTAGCTAAATATCTGGGAGGACGTTTTGAACCCATGAAGGAAATTAGCGGCCATTCTGGTGAAATCAGATAATCAAAAATAGCTTGCTCTTAACTCTAGAGTATTTTGGATAATTATTTGACAATAAAACTCCCCTAGTGTAGTTTTAACTCCTAGGGGAGTTTCACATATTTGACTGATAATTTCAAGATAAGAAATAGTAAAAAATATAACTAATCATCCTTTAAATTGTTTAGAATTTAGCAACAGTCCAATTTATTCTCACTTAAGATAGTTTTTAAAAACTAGAATTGAGAAAAAATCATGTACTACACTTTTGATATTATCGGTATAGCTTCCACTTTAGAATTTTTTTATCATCAAGAAAAAAAAGAAAAAAATCCTCAGCGTAGTAAAGCTTATCTAGGTAGCGATCAATGTAGCTTAGATGCCTTTATTAAATCTATCGAAAGAATTAATGCTAAACCAGACTGGAATTGGGATAATGTATTTCAGACCATAGTGAATTTTTGGCTTAAACATCCCGATATCATAGAATACTGGAAGGGAGAATTTGAGAAAGTAGGCAATGAAAACTTAATTGTTGCCAGAGTCGCTAATCTCAATAAACTCAGAAGTGAGTTTGAAGTTATCTTTGAGGAGTAGATTGGTTTAAAGGGCATTTTCAGCACGTTTATATGGTTCAAGAAGCCATAAAAATAAAAAGCTATAGCGCTACGCGAAGCGTTAACTCACGAACAGCGGAGGGAAGAGAGCGCTTCCGGCGCTAGGGAAAATTGCTTCAACAGAAGTAATTGAAAGCCTGGAATCCCCGTAACTTTAGTGCGGGGAGGAAAGCCGAACGGGCGACTTTAGTCCTCCGTAATTTAAATTGCCTAAAAAGCGATCGCCTCTTACTAGCTTGCCTATTCCCTATTCCCTATTCCCTTTTGCCTTAATAATGATAACATTTGTTTTAACTGAATTCAGTTATTCAGGTTAATTTATTTCTTTCAAAATTCACTTATGTTTCAAATCGAGCAGACAGATTCTCAATATAAAAACTACTTACTTTCGGATGAAACATCATCGTCTCAGATTACAGTAGTTCCTGAAAAGGGTGGAATCGTCACCCAATGGCGTTGGCAAAATCTAGATATATTTTATTTAGATCACGAAAGATTTACTAACCCAGAATTATCAGTTAGGGGAGGAATTCCTCTGCTTTTTCCCATCTGTGGCAATTTAGTTGATGATAGTTACGAGTATGAGGGAAACACTTATAAACTAAAACAACATGGATTTGCTCGTAATTTACCTTGGCAAGTAAAAGAAACCTCCACAGACCAAAAAGCTAGTATTACTCTCACTTTAAAAAGTAGCGAAGAAACTCGTCAAGTATATCCTTTTGATTTTGAGTTGGATTTTACCTATATACTGACAGGTGATAAATTAGAATTAATTTATGCTCATCGCAATCTTTCCGATAAACCAATGCCTTTTGCTACAGGTATTCATCCTTACTTCTGTGTACCAGATAAAAATCAACTGAAATTAGATATTCCTGCCACTCAATATCAAAGTAAGAATGATACTAAGATTCAAAGTTTTACTGGGGAGTTAGATTTTGACCTAGAAGAAATTGATATTGCTTTTCTAGATATAGCCAAGAACACATCTACAGTTACAGATTTAGAGCGTAATTTGAAACTAACCATAGGATATGACGATAACTATAAAACTCTGGTTTTTTGGACCGTAAAAGGTAAGGATTTTTATTGTTTAGAGCCTTGGAGTTCACCTCGCAACGCTCTTAATACAGGAAAAAACCTTCTAGTGGCTCAACCTGGTGCTACTATTGAGACTAAAATTTCTATGGTAGTAGAATCTCTCTAAAATTGTAAAAAATAGCCACTTCTTTAAGAGGAATGGCTATTTTTATGTTTATATTTGCGTTTTTCTCTGTCTGTTTTTCTGTTTCTTTCTTTATTTTTCTATCTTTCTTTGTATCTTTCTTTGTATCTTTCTTTGTATTTTTCTTTCTATCTTTCTCTCTATGTTTCTCTCTATGTTTCTCTCTATGTTTCTCTCTATCTTTCTCTTTGTCCTGAATCTGTTTGAATAAATAAAATTAGGAGAAAAACGGTCGGAATTAGTACAAAGAGGATTGTGGCAATAAAACCTAGTTCATTTACTTGCATAAAAGGGCACCTGTTAACAACTTTATTTAACTATATAACAGAATATCATTTTTGCTTGAATAAAAGTTACTGAATTTCAAGCTCTTTAATTATACAAGGAAGATTTAATCAAAGCTTGTGACATTTTGTTAAGGAAAATTTTTCTAGGGATGAATTCATCACAATCAATATAATTCAACAAGATGTCTATAAAGTCAAGCTTTGAGGTGTGGGATTATTGTATAAAGCTTTCAGAGATGAGTTAAGATAGAAATCACTAAGAGATGGATTTTTGCTGATCTCTTAATTTAAGTAGTCCTTGGTTGACTTAATAAAATAGAGTTACTAAAGTTGAGCTATTTGTAGGAAGGGAGAAAGTTCTACTATGGTCCTAGTTTGCCCCAATTGTCAGTTTGAAAATCCCGAAGATCGTACATTGTGTGAAAAATGCGGGACCTCTCTGGTTGAACAACCTTGTTTTAATTGTCAAACACTTGTTAACTTCGCTCAAGAAAATTGTTCTAATTGTGGAGCAACTACTGGCAAAATTAACCGGGCAGTTGTGGTATTGCATGAAAATCAGAATACTACTGTCGAGTTAATTTTGGAACAATTAATTAAGGGGAAATACTTAGATGAGAACGAACGTTATCGCATACTATCTGAATTTTCAAATTCTCAAACAGGTGTAATTGTAGGGAAAGTCCTAGATTGTATTCCTCTGAAACTGTCTAGTTTTAATTGGCCAACAAAAACCCCCAAAATTTATTCCACAATGAGTGATACAGATGATTTAGAAGCTCAAAAACCAGAAAATGTAATCAGAGAAGGGTCAAATAGAGAAGAGGTAGATAGAGAAGAGGTAGATAGAGAAGAGGTAGATAGAGAAGAGGTAGATAGAGAAGA
>NZ_JALKVM010000073.1:0-3530 GCF_057440575.1 Johannesbaptistia floridana | reverse complement strand
TGCCAATTTATGGGGTGTCAATTTACAACGTGCCAATTTAGAGGGTGTTGATTTACAGAATGTGAATTTACAAGGTGCTAATTTACATGGTGTCAATTTAAGAGATGTTCAGTTAAACGAAAATACCCAGATAGAAGAGAAATGCTTGAGAGTTTGGGATATTCTCAATAATCCCACTCCCCAAAAAAATTTGAAGGATGCCAATTTAGTGGGTGCCAATTTAGTGGGTGCCTATTTACAGTCTGCTGATTTATATGGTGCCGATTTACAGGATGCCAATTTACAAGGTGCCAATTTATATGGTGCCGATTTACAGGATGCCAATTTAGTGGGTGCCAATTTAAAGGGTGCCGATTTAAAGGGTGCCAAATTACAGGGTGTTAAACTAGACTCCAAAACCCATATAGAGAAAAAATGGCGTAAGTTTTGGGATATTGTTAATAATCCCACTCCCAAAAGAGATTTACAAGGTGCCAATTTATGGGGTGTCTATTTATATGGTGCCTATTTATATGGTGCCAATTTACAGAATGCCAATTTAAAGGGTGCCCATTTAGAGGGTGCCAATTTACAGTCTGCCAATTTAGAGCGTGCCAATTTAGGGGGTGCCGATTTAGGGGGTGCCAATTTACAGGGTGCCGATTTAGAGGGTGCCAATTTATATAATGCCCATTTACAGGGTGCCAATTTACAGTCTGCCAATTTAAAGGGTGCCGATTTAGAGGGTGCCAAATTACAGTCTGCCAATTTAAAGGGTGCCCATTTACAGGGTGCCAATTTATATAATGCCAAATTACAGTCTGCCAATTTACAGGGTGCCAATTTACAGGGTGCCAAATTACAGTCTGCCAATTTAGAGGGTGCCAATTTAAAGGATGCTAAGTTAGAAGAGGATGATGATGATATCTCATTCTAGATAAATACCTAGACATCTTCTGATAGCTAAGGAGACGGATTTAATTGAAAAAAGTATTAAATTGAAGAAATTAAGTAAATTAGACATAGATGCGATCGCCCCTATAAGCCTTTTGACTTGCTAATTCTCCCAGGCGATCGCATTAATTCTTTAACTCATTACTTCAAAACTCAACTCCAACCAGTAACTTTGGGTAAATATGCAAGAGCTGAGTTGAGGCGATCGCAGGGCTGTTTCATTCATTTTTTTATTTCAAAATGTAACGTTTAAACGGTAGGCTTTTTACTATGTTTTTTAAAAGAAAAATAAATCCGAGATTTATTATTAGCAAAAAATCCCCTCTCCCTGCTCCCGTGCTCCGGTGCTCCGGTGCTCCTCCTCACCATTTTCTTTGTCAAGAACGAAACAGCCCTGGAGGCGATCGCTCATTTTAATTTTAGCTGCTAAAACTCTTTAATTTTCCTCACAGTCTCCCATTCTTTTAGTATAATTGTACTAAATAATTCTCAGTCACAATTAATTGGTAAGAAAAATGACTACAGAATCATCTGCTCAATTAAAAATTGTCATCCAAGAAGTAAATAACCCAGAAACATCCCCAGTGCGTCTCCAGGAAATTTATCGAAGTTATACTCAAACAGAAGTTAGAATTGCCTTAGTTAGTAATCCTAATACTCCCCAGGATGTTTTATGGGAGTTAGGGAAAGATTTTCCGAGAGAATTATTGAATAATGCTGTATTTGATTTAATGCTATTAGTCAATCCTAATTTACTGGCAGATATGCCCAGAAAAACTGTGATTAGTCTGATCAGTTTACCAGATATTGATGAATCTTTGCTTATTTTTGCCCTAAATCACTGTGGAACCCAAGATGTATTAGTAGCTATTGTTTCTCATCATACTCGAATTTGGAATAACTGGCGACAAGATAATCAAAATGTGGAGATTAATTTATATGATGCCAATTTAAGAGGTGCCTATTTAGAGGGTGCCTATTTAGAGGGTGCCTATTTAGAGTTTGCCAATTTAGAGGGTGCCTATTTAGAGGGTGCCAATTTACAAGGTGCCAATTTATGGGGTGCCAATTTATGGGATGCCAATTTACAGAATGCCAATTTAAGTGGTGCCAATTTAAGTGGTGCCTATTTAAGTGGTGCCAATTTAAGTGGTGCCAATTTAAGTGGTGCCTATTTAAGGGAAATTGATCAAGATTCCTATGGTGCCAATTTAAGTGGTGCTAATTTAAGTGGTGCCAATTTACAGAATGCCGATTTACATCGTGCCTATTTAGAGGGTGCCGATTTACAGAATGTGAATTTACAAGGTGCTAATTTACATGGTGTCAATTTATGGCGTGCCAATTTAAGTGGTGCCGATTTACAGGGTGCCGATTTAACGAGTGGCTTTTTAGCGGAGGGGAATGTAGATACTAATTTACAGTCTGCCAATTTACAGGGTGCCGATTTATCCCATGCTAATTTACAATGTGCTCGTTTAGATTATGCCGATTTACAGGGTGCCGATTTATCCCATGCTAATTTAGAATGTGCTAGTTTAGATTATGCTAATTTAAAGGGTGCCAATTTAGAACATGCTAATTTATTAACGCTTTACGAATTGTTCTGCGGCAATACCAATACCAATTTATATTATGCCAATTTAGAGGGTGCCAATTTAAAGAGTGCCAATTTACAGAATGTGAATTTACAGAATGTGAATTTACAAGGTGCCAATTTACAGTCTGCTGATTTAGTGGGTGCCAATTTAAAGGGTGCTAATTTACATGGTGCCAATTTAAAGGGTGCTAATTTACATGGTGCCAATTTACAGTCTGCTGATTTAGTGGGTGCCTATTTACAGAATACCAAATTACAGGGTGCCGATTTAGCAGGTGCCAAATTACAGGGTGCCCATTTAGAGGGTGCCGATTTAGAGAATGCTAATTTACAAGGTGCCAATTTAGAGAATGCCGATTTACAAGGTGCCAATTTACAAAATGCCGATTTACAGAATTCCCATTTATATAATGCCGATTTACAGGGTGCTAATCTACAGACTGCTAATTTACAGGGTGCTGATTTACAGAATGCCCATTTATATAATGCTAATTTACAGGGTGCTAATCTACAGGGTGCCAGGTTATGGGGTGTTCAATTAGACAAAAAAACCTATATAGAGCAAAAATGGCGTAAGGTTTGGGATATTGTTAATAATCCCACTCCCCAAAGAGATTTACAAGGTGCCCATTTACAGAATGCCAATTTAGTGGGTGCCTATTTACAGAATGCCAATTTAGAGAATGCCAATTTAGAGGGTGCCCATTTAGAGAATGCCAATTTAGAGGGTGCCAATTTAGAGGGTGCCCATTTAGAGGGTGCCCATTTAGAGGGTGTTGATTTAAAGGGTGCCCATTTAGAGGGTGCCCATTTAGAGGGTGCCCATTTAGAGGGTGTTGATTTAAAGGGTGTTAAACTAGACTCCAAAACCTATATAGAGGAAAAATGGCGTAAGGTTTGGGATATTGTTAATAATCCCACGCCCCAAAGAGATTTACAAGCTGCCCATTTACAGAATGCCAATTTAGTGGGTGCCAATTTACAAAATGCCCATTTA
>NZ_JALKVM010000072.1:0-3533 GCF_057440575.1 Johannesbaptistia floridana | reverse complement strand
TCTTTATCCTGAGTATTAGGCAACCGATAAAACCGACCCTTCTCACTTTCACGAGTAGTTACCACACAAAAAAGCCGGGCATCATCAGCACCACCTCTTCTTGGTTTTAACTGCTTTCTTACTGAAGCAACCGGAGTAGTAAACCCAGTCACTGGACATGTAGCCGAACCCCTAGCTACTGTACCATTTTCAACTTCCTTGGCACTTTTGGGTTCAAATATCTCTAAAAGAGGTCTTCTCACCTTACGAGTTACCCCATCAGCATAAGTAACCTCAACCGTCTCGGTTTTTACCTGTCTTTTCTCATCTCTCACCCATCTTAGAGCCCTATTTCTCTTGTTTTTCTTAGCTAACCACAGACTACGCATTAAAGGCACTTCTACAGGAATACCCGTGCCATCATCTGGGGCTTCAGAAATAATTGTTCTTGCCCAAAGATAGGCTATAGGTGTACTGCCATCTTCATCTTTTGGGTAAAATTGACCTAACTCTTTTTCTGCCTCTTTTTTAACCCATTCTCCCCATTTACGCACCTCATCTGCTAACTTTTGCCCATATTTAGGGATATATTCTAAAACCACCTTGTTGAGTAAAACGGCCACGGGATTCAAGTCAGAGGCGAAGGCATCAGCGCCTACTCTCAAAGCTTCTAAGGGTATTGAACCCCCTCCGGCAAAAGGGTCTACTACTAGGGGTTTGGTCTCTGGTATTCCCCCATTAGCCTCATGGGCGGCTTGTGTTAAAATTCTACTGGTTTCTAAATATTCTCTATTGGTTGAATTGTCCCAATTAGCAAAATCAGCGATAAAGTCTAGTAAAGCGCCTCTTTGTTGTTCATGATTATCTAATATACTTGGGTCTTTTTGAATACGAATAAATCTTTGATAACTCTCTGGACTAAGTAGATTGAGTCGCTCAGTATTTGACCATTTGAGCATTAATTCTCTGGCAGTTTGGCGAAAAGATTCAGGGCATTTATCATCCCCTGGGTCTAACCACAAGGCAGCACAAATCACGGCCCTACAAGCGGCTAATGGTCTTCTGGCCCACCATATATGCAGTGTTGATATATGTCCGTGGCGAATTGATTTTTCTCGCCGTGAATGGGCTGATATGCGTTTAATGGGTAGGTCTACTTCAATGAGTCTTCTGGGATAGTCTGGCATAGTTTAGTTATATCATTTCTGGAGAGGGGGAGAGCTCAGATCTTGCATCTTTATCAAAAGTTACTTGTGGTGGTTGAGTAATGAATAATGAGTTTTGAAGTTTTGAAGTAAAAGAATTGATCCTAACCACTTAAAAATTGATTTTCGCCTGTTGGCCTATTTAGTACTTTTGTATTTGCGTGCAAGATCTGAGGAGAGGGGGTTTTTTAGTATTTGCCTCAATATCTCATAATATAACTGATTAAACGGACTTGATATTACTTCAAAACTCATTACTCGTTACTCCTTACTCATTACTCATCATGTTGGGTTATCTCCCTGCCCAACCTACAGGCTACAGGCTACTGGCTTCTTACTTCAAAACTTCAAAACTTCAAAACTTCAAAACTCAACTAAGGGGGGCTTTTCATCATTTTTGTCAACATCTATTGGCGAGCTTGCTATATCTCCCTGCCCAACCTACAGGCTACGTACAGGCTACCTTCTTACTCATTACTTCAAAACTTCAAAACTTCAAAACTCATTACTCAACTAACGGTGCGTTACGGGCTTCGCACGCTTCACACCCTACAATACTACTTAAAATTTCTCCCCATCTCCCGGAGCTCCCCTGCTATACAAGGGTTTGGCGAGTTCCTTATAAAGCATAGTTAGTAAAGGGAGGCTTTTCATTACTTTTCATCATAGTTGTAAACATGTACTTGCTGATTGCTATAACTTTTAATTAAGCCCATCTACTTAATATGCTGTTTAAGTAATTTTACTATTTCTGTATGTCCTCGACTGGCAGCAGAATGTAAGGGAGTTTCACCATAGCTATTTGGAGAATTAACATCAGCCCCGGCTTCGATGAGTATTTTTACTATTTCTGTATGTCCTTGATAGGCAGCAGAATGTAAGGGAGTTCCACCATAGCTCTTTGTAGAATTAACATCAGCCCCGGCTTCGATGAGTATTTTTACTATTTCTGTATGTCCTCGACTGGCAGCCATAAGTAAGGGAGTGTAACCATGGAGATTTGGAGAATTAACATCAGCCCCGGCTTCGATAAACATTTTTATTATTTCTGTATGTCCTCGAAGGACGGCATAATATAAGGATGTTTCACCATAGCTGGTTGTAGAATTAACATTAGCTCCGGCTTCGATGAGTATTTTTACTATTTCTGTATTTCCTCCACTGGCAGCCCAATGTAAGGGAGTGACACCATCGCTATTGGGAGAATTAACATCAGCTCCGGCTTCCATGAGCATTTTTACTATTTCTGTATGTCCTTGACGGGCAGCAAAATGAAAGGGAGTGTAACCATCGCTGTTTGTAGAATTAACATTAGCTCCGGCTTCCATGAGCATTTTTACTATTTCTGTATTTCCTTGACGGGCAGACGAATGTAAGGAAGTTTCACCATAGCGATTTGTAGAATTAACATCAGCCCCGGCTTCGATGAGCATTTTTACTATTTCTGTATTTCCTCCAGGGACAGCCATAAGTAAGGGTGTGTAACCATCGCGGTTTGTAGAATTAACATCAGCTCCGGCTTCCATGAGCATTTTTACTATTTCTGTATGTCCTCGAAGGGCAGCAGAATGTAAGGGAGTGATACCATCGCTGTTTGTAGAATTAACATTAGCGCCAGATTCGATGAGCATTTTTACTATTTCTCGATTGCCTACAGCTACCGTGCAATGTAATAGGGTCCTTTCTTCAGTAGCTCCGCTAACTTCAGCATTGGTACTTCCCCCCTTTGCCAAATAATTTTTCACCATTTCTGGATTGTCGCAATATTTATCATCAACAAAATCATGAACTAAACTACCCACAAGATTTTGTACACCAATACCCACACCTAGGAGGATTATTGCCCCCAGGGCTAATTTTAAATAGTTAGCTTTTCCTTGGCTTTTTATCCTTGTTAAAGCTAGTAAACTCGAATGATTTAACCCTCTTTTTGCTGAAGCCGCCGAATTAAAACGCTCTTCTAGATTAGGGGCTAATAATTTCTCTAGCCACCACAGTAACCCCTTTGATACTTGTAGATGATTTTGCAGTTTAATTTGTAAATTTTCATGAGGAAAATCTGTGGGTTGTCGATGGGTGAGGAGGTAGAGGAGAGTTCCTCCTAAACCATACAAATCGCTGCCTGGTGCTGCTTTTCCTGAAAATTGCTCGGGGGCCATATATCCATAAGTTCCTACTATGGTGCTGCCTCGCTTTAAGGTGGTATAGTAGGCATTTTGTACCCCGCCAAAGTCTACTAACCAGATTTTCCCCTCTTCGCTACGAATCAAATTATCTGGTTTTAAATCCCGATGAATCACTGGGGGTTTTAATTTATGTAAGTATTCTAATATGTCTAAAATTTGATTG
>NZ_JALKVM010000071.1:0-25720 GCF_057440575.1 Johannesbaptistia floridana | reverse complement strand
AGATTACCAATTACTGGCGCCAAAACCTGGCATTTTTATCAAAAAAATAACCAGTGGAATGCTTGTGTCCAATTCACCCCAACCACAATTCCTGTTGAGACTAATACTGCCAATTTAGGAGTAATTAGTTTAGACTTAAATCCATCATCTATTGATTGGGCTGAATTAGATTTTGATGGTAATTTAGTTAAACATGGGTCTATTTCATTACAAAGTAATTCTAGTAAAGGTAAGACACAAGCGCAATTTGTCAAAGCATCATTATTTCTAGTGGATTTATCCCTAAAAA
This sequence comes from Johannesbaptistia floridana, assembly GCF_057440575.1. NCBI lineage: Bacteria > Bacillati > Cyanobacteriota > Cyanophyceae > Chroococcales > Cyanothrichaceae > Johannesbaptistia > Johannesbaptistia floridana. The sequence continues at coordinate 25,431 of NZ_JALKVM010000071.1, read as the reverse complement.
CGAGAAAGCCAATTGTTCACGAAAAATTAGACTTTTCTCGTAAAAAACAATCTTTAAGAGAGACTAACAAGAAATATAGTCGGATGTTGAGTAGTTGGGGATATAACTCGTTTTTTAAGATTTTAGCCTCTATTGCCGCTAATAGGGGTGTAGAAATAAAAAAAGTAGCATCTCAATACACTTCTTTGATTGGGATGGTTAAATACATGAGAATGTACGGATTGAATAGTGGTGTAGCGGCAGCTATGGTGATTGGGAGAAGGGGGATGAGATTAAGTGAAAGATTACCGCAGACCATCAAGACTGCTTTATCTGTGAAAGATAGGGCACATCTATGGCGCGTGTATTATAAACTAAATAAACTATTGAAAGCTGAACTTGGATACATAAAGAGGAATACCTTTTATCGTATGGAAGTTTACCCTAACTGGGCATGTAAGGTCAAGCTAGTTATTGAGTCTACACCTGTTGTGTAGAGTACCGAGTAATTAGCAAGGAATAAAAACACTTTACATGGCAAAAGATATACCGCTGACTTTTTTCTGTCTTATTTTGCTGTTTGAGTAAATTTGAGTAGATTTTTAGAAGCGGTTAACAGATGTGAGGGGAGTTTGTTTGTGGAGTTGTAAATTAGTTTCAAGCACAATTAAATTCTTTCTATAATGTGTATCCAAGAGAAGTCAATTCTAAACCAGCTATGCGATTAAATATATCTATTTCTTCTGGAGTTAGCCTTTCTAAATACTTATAAACATTAGTACTATCTATTGCTTGAGATAATTTAGAAAACTCTTGACGAGAACTATTAGTTATAGAATTATTACTATAGTACTTAGGTTCTATTTGTCGAGAATCATAGGTTTCTCCGAGAAAATCCATCATTTTTTTCACCTGAAACTCAGGATTGGTGACTAAATCTTCGTATTTGAGATCAAAAATCTGGGGATGGTCACCATGTTTCAATCTGGCTTGAATAGATTTTTTCCAATAGTGAGCAAATCTTTGTATACTTTTAGCTTGGGGAATATTTTTATGCCTTTTCGCAGAACAATAACAATCTCTGCCATCACGATAAACGTGTATATATTGTGATTGGGGGAAATTCCTGAGTAAAAAATCAAGTCTCAAAATATGAGAGGGGGTTTTCTCCACATATCTTTTACCACCCTGATTGATTAATACTTGTGCTACTAAACCATCAAATAACTGCACAATATCTTGAGATTGTTGAAAAATTTCTTTTCTTTGTGCTTCCGTTATTCCTGCTAATTTAAGAGTAGTTACATCTTGAGAAAGAAAAAAACCAGTCTCATAACCACAACTATTGAGATGAGGATGTACTCCTAATATTAGTTTAGCTAAGGTGGTACCACTGCGAGGAGACCCTAAAACAAATATATGTTTTTGTGAAGAACTATGTTTAGGAAAACGCCAGATTAGATTTACGGGAATATTTTGAGGATTATTAATAAATTGCTTGATTGTTTGCGATAGAGTCATAAAATCAAAAAACTCCTAAGTATTCCATTGAGGAAAATGTTGAGTTACTACATCCCAACGAGAACAATACCAGTAGTCAAAATGACCAATAATTTGCTGTTCTTGATTAAGTTTTAACTCACTCTTACCAGGAATAGCAATACGCGGCTTCCAGGGTAAAGGCGTTGTCCAATTCAATGTCCACTCGGTGTCAATTTGCCATTCTCGACGTTTAATACTATGCAAGTCCATCTGAACATCTTTGAACCAGTTTTGCATAAAAGAGATCATCTCTTGATAACGATTAATCCCAGTAAACTCATTGAGAGGATCTTTGAAATAGACATTTTCTGCATAGATAGAGTAAGTTTGATTATAGGGAAAATTTTGGTAGTCTTGTTTAAGAATTTCTAAGATATCCATAATCTAAAATATTGTATAAATTACCTTGCTTATTATGATACTCAATGGACGGAGATAAAAAATTGTCACTAGAATCAATTAGTTTTCCACCTTCTGGTAATAACCCCCCTAGCAAATTACTAGTTTTTTTACATGGTTGGGGCGCTAATGCCCAAGATATAGGGGGTTTAGCTTCTTTTATTAATTTACCTGATTACCAAATAATTTGTCCTGATGCCCCTTTTCCCCATTTTCAAGTGCCCTTCGGTAAGGCTTGGTATGCTTTAGAAAGAGACGATTACCAAGGATTAACAGAAAGTCGAAGTTTACTTAAACAGTGGTTACTATCTCTAGAAACAACTACTCAGATAGCTTTGAGTGATACTGTGTTAATTGGCTTTTCCCAAGGTGGCGCGATGACTTATGATGTGGGTTTAAGTTTACCTTTAGCGGGATTGGGGATATTAAGCGGATATTTACATAGTCAACCTCAACTAGAGAGCTCACGCCAACCTCCTGTTTTAATTGTACACGGTGTGAGAGATCAAGTGGTTCCCTTAGCCGCAGCCAGAAAAGCTAAGGATGAGTTGACTAATCTGGGTCTCAATGTAGATTATCATGAGTTAAATATAGGACATGAAATTTCTATGCCTGTTTTAGATTTGATTAAAAATTTTGTTACAGGTATTTCTTAAAAGCTAAAATATAACTATTGTGTTCCCAAAAGTTTGCAAGTAAAAATAAATGACTTTAACTAAAGAACAAATCGCTAAAGTAACCCCAGAAGAAGTAGCAGTAATCGCCCATCGTTTAGAAAAAGATGACTATAATAGTCCTTTTGAAAGTTTACAGGATTGGCACTTACTAAGAGCGATCGCCTTTCACAAGGAAGAATTAGTTAAACCCTATCTCTATCTCTTAGATAATGAAGCCTACGACGAATCCTAGGTAATGCTGCAAGACAAAAAAATTGTTATTGGTATTGGTGGCGGCATTGCTGCCTACAAAGTCTGTGAAGTAATTTCTACTTTGTTTAAAGGTGGAGCACAGAATGAAATAGCCCTGGCTCTATACCCAGGGCTGTTTCGTTCTTGACAAAGAAAATGGTGAGGAGGAGCAGGGAGCACCGGAGCTTCTGAGCAGGGAGAGGGGATTTTTTGCTAATAATAAATCACCTTTTTTCTAATAATAGCTAAAAAGAGCGTCAACTTTTGTGGTGTCTAGCTTCTAGCTTACGAAAAATTTTAGAACGAAACAGCCCTGGCTCTATACCTTAACAAATACGAGGCAATTGTTCGCCATTAAGCATATTAATTACCCTATTTCCTCCAATAAGACTGTTCATTATTACTAAGCCTTTTGATGATTTTTTCACATAGCCAATTAAATTCGCTTCTTGATGATAATTTTGTAAAATATTTAAAGTTTTGTCTAGATATTTTTGGGGAATAAAAGCGATAAATCTTCCCTCATTAGCAACGTAAAGAGGATCAAATCCTAACATTTCACAAGCCCCTTTTACTTCTTCTTTCATACTGATTGATTTTTCTGTTATTGTTATTTCTAAATCACCTGCGATCGCAATTTCATTTAAAGCACTAGCTAAACCCCCTCTTGTTAAATCTCTTAAGCAGTGAATTTCTACCCCTGCGTCTAACAAACTTAAAACAGGTTCAACGATAGAACCACAGTCACTTTCAATAGATGTTTCAAACTCTAAACCCTCTCTTTGAGCCATAATAGCAATACCATGTCTGCCAATATCACCACTAATGACGAGCGCATCATTATCTTCAATTGCTGAAGAATTAATTACTAAATCATGCTCAATAATTCCCACTCCACTGGTATTAATAAATATACCATCTCCTTTCCCTTTTTCTACTACTTTAGTATCCCCCGTAACGATGTTAACTTTACTTATTTCGGCGGTTGCTTTAATAGATTGAATTATTTTTAATAAAGTAGATATTTCTAAACCTTCTTCTAAAATTAAACTTAGGCTTAAATAAAGGGGTTTTGCTCCAGACATTGCCAAGTCATTAATTGTGCCATATACTGCCATTGAACCAATATTTCCTCCCGCAAAAAAAAGGGGATTTACCACATAAGAATCGGTAGTAAAAGCTATTTTATTACTATTAATATTTAATACCGTTGCATCATGTTCAATTTGATTTTTGGGCTGAAAATTAAACAAAAATATATCTTCAATTAATTGACGCATTAATCTTCCTCCGCCACCATGTGCCAATAAAATCCGAGGATATTTTTGAATAGGAAAAGGGCAATTAAGATTAAAGTGATTGTCCATAATTAATCTTTCTTAATTAGATTGACGATAATGATAATAGGCGGCACAAGCCCCTTCAGAAGAAACCATCGGCGCACCTAAAGGATTTTCAGGGAGGCATTTTTTACCAAAAGATGGGCATTGATGGGGTTTTTTAATACCTTGCAAAATTTCTCCACTAATACAATGCGGGGATTCAATGGTGTTAAGAGTTGATAATTGTGAATTAATTTTTTTTTGTGCATCAAATTGAGCATATTTTTCTTTAATTTTCAAACCACTTTTAGGGATACTCGCTATTCCTCGCCAATATCGATCGCAAATTTCAAACACTTCTTTAATTAAAGTTTGAGCATTTTGGTTGCCTTGCTTATTTACAGAACGACTGTATTGATTTTGTACTGTACTTTCCCCTTTTTCCAGTTGTTGAAGGCACAAATAAATGCCTTGCAGTATATCTACAGGTTCAAACCCTGTCACGACAATGGGTACTTGATATTTTTTGGCGATCGGTTTATACTCCTCGTAGCCCATCACCGTACAAACATGACCTGCGGCTAAAAAACCTTGTACTTGACATTGAGGAGAGGATAAAATAGCTTCCATTGCAGGTGGTACAAGAACGTGAGACGCTAAGATAGAAAAATTATTGATGCTTTTTTGTTGAGCTTGATAGATTGCCATAGCGGTAGTCGGGGCAGTAGTTTCAAATCCTACTCCAAAAAAAACTACTTCCTTATCGACATTTTCTTGGGCTATTTTCAAACAATCCAAGGGGGAGTAAACGATACGAATATCACCACCATTAGCTTTGACGCTTAATAAATCTTGTTTACTACCGGGAACTCTCAACATATCCCCAAAAGAACAAAAAATTGTGTTGGGTAAAGTAGCGATCGCAATAGCTTGATCGATTAAAGTAATATTAGTAACGCACACAGGACAACCCGGACCATGAATTAAAGTTATTTCATGTGGTAATAATTGATCAATACCATATTTAACGATTGCATGAGTTTGTCCGCCACAAATTTCCATAATATTCCATGCCCTAGTAGTTATAGAAGCAATGAGTTGGGCATAGTGCTTGACAGCATCAATATTTCTATATTCATCGACAAATTTCATAAGGATTTAAGTTAAATTGCTTATCTCTTCTAAATCTGCTAACGTTTGTTGAGCTTCATCTTCATTAACAATACTTAGAGCAAAACCTGCATGAACGATAACATAATTACCAATTTTAGCTTCTGGAACATAGGCTAAACTAATACTTTTTACTATGCCACCAAAGCTAACTTTGCCCATTTTTTCGAATGGACTGTCACCTTCAATTTTGATTATTTTAGCTGGTACAGCTAGACACATAAAGAATTTAGAATAATGAATGGACGAAGAAATAACACAAGTTTTTACAAGTATTAACTCTCATTTAATTTACTATAGCAATTCTCAATCATTTGTAGCAAATTAAATCATGGGTTCTGTTGCCAAAAGTTATGAAGTATACAAACTCTCTATGTATCCTACGTATTTTTGAGTAGCATATATTAAAGTAATTCAAAGCTACTCCTAAATTTCTTAGTAGATTGACACTCCACACGCTAATCCGAGGATTTAGCGTGGGATTGAAAGCTTCATCAAGGTTACTTCCTTGAACTGACTATAAAAGTTTTAACCAAATTTAATCATTTCTCTACCTTCCATGACTGGTTTTTCTCCTTGCAATAAAGGTGCGATCGCTTCTTTGATTCTTGAAGCAGAAGGAGGACACCCGGGTAAGTATAAATCGACATTAACAATATGATGAAGGGGGCGAACTTGATCTAATAATTCAGGTACAAATTGAGGATTTTTAGGAATAACAGCATCGTCATCACCTAATTCTAAATAACAACGTTTCAGTACAGAATCAGTTCCCCCTAACATATTACGCATAGCAGGTACATTAGCTGTTACAGCACAATCTCCAAAGGATATTAAAAATTTAGTTTGCTGTCTTACCTTCAAAATTAATTCTAAATTTTCTTGATTAGCAACTGCACCTTCCACTAAACAAACATCGACATTTTCAGGATAATCCTTGATATCACTAGCCACTGGGCTATACACCACATCGACTTTTTCCGCTATATCGAATAAAAATTCATCTAAATCCAAAAAAGACATATGACAACCTGAACAACCTGCTAACCAAACCGTCGCCAATCTTATCTTGTCCATTGATGTTTTCCTCTTGCTAAACTTAAAAATTCAATTTCTTTGCTATCACTCTGTTTTTCACCTGTGGTAGTACCTTTACGGAAGATAGTTCCCGTTGGACAAACTTCAACACATTTTCCGCATGAAGTACAAGCATCAACATTACCCCAAGGTTCATTTAAACCACTGACAATTCTAGCATTTTCCCCCCTAAAGCCCACATCCCAAACATGAGCTCCTTCAATTTCCGCACAAACTCGAACACATCTAGTACAAAGAATACAGCGATTGTGATCAATACCAAATTGAGGATGTGAAAGATCAACATTTCTTTTAGGATAGCGATAATCAAAACGGGTATGATCCATTCCTACTTCCACCGCCATATCTTGTAATTCACAATTATTATTAGCGACACAAGTTGCACAAACATGATTACCCTCGGCAAACAAAAGTTCTAACAACATTTTGCGATATTCTTTGATTTCTTCCGTTTGGGAAAAAACCTCCATTCCTTCACTTACTTCTGTGGAACAACTGGGTAAAAAATTATTACTTCCTTGAATTTGCACAATACATAAACGACAAGCACTAGCAGGAGAAAGTCCATCTAGATGACAAAGAGTAGGAATTTTTACCCCTGCTTCTCGTGCAGCTTGCAAAATAGAAGTCTTTGCTTCTACCGCTACATCAATACCATCAATTTTTAAAGTTACAACAGACATAAATTTATACTTTATTCTCAGAATTATCAAGAAATCATGGGGTCAAAAAACCCCCGTTTAGGGCGACTAATGTTTAGTAGTTGTTTCATTTTGTAACTCAAAAGTAACCCTTGATCCTTTTGAGTTTAGTAGAGTCAAATATTCTTCTTCAAAATAACGCAAGGTGCTTAATACTGGATTGGGGGCTGTTTGTCCTAAACCACATAAGCTAGTAGCTTTTACTAACTTTGAAAGTTGTTTAAGTTTAGTCAAATCCATTTCAGTTGCTTGTTGATTAACAATTTTAGTCAGTAACTCGTATAATTGCACTGTACCTGTACGACAAGGAATACATTTTCCACAGGTTTCATCACGGCAAAAATTCATATAAAATCTTGCTAAATCAACCATATTAGTATCTTGGTCAATGACAATCATCCCCCCTGAACCCATAATTGTGCCTAATTCTTTGAGAGAATCATAATCAACGGGAGTATCAAAATATTTTTCAGGTATACACCCCCCTGATGGCCCTCCTGTTTGTACCGCTTTAATTGTGCCATCATCGGGAACACCATCTCCCATTTCTTCAACAATTTGACGAATAGTTGTACCCATAGGCACTTCAATTAATCCTGTATTCTTGATTTTCCCTGTGAGGGCAAATACCTTTGTTCCTTTACTTTTTTCAGTACCGATATTGGAGTACCATTCTCCCCCTTCACGTATAATCGGCACGATGTTAGCCAAAGTTTCCACGTTATTAATTAGTGTGGGATAGTCCCATAAACCCGCTTGAGCCGGGTAAGGAGGGCGAGGGCGTGGATTACCTCTTCTACCTTCGATAGAAGCGATTAAAGCTGTTTCCTCACCACAAACAAAAGCTCCTGCACCAATACGAATATCTATTTTAAAATCAAATAAACTGTCAAAAATTTGTGTGCCTAGTAAATCGTTTCTCTTGGCTTGTTGAATTGCTTTTTGAAGGCGACTAATGGCGAGGGGATATTCTGCCCGAACATAAATATAACCTTGATTTGCTCCGATGGCATAACCTGCGATCGCCATTCCTTCTATAATACGATGCGGATCACTTTCTAACACACTCCGATCCATATAGGCACCTGGATCACCTTCGTCAGCATTACAAATCACATATTTTTGCTTGTTGGGCATTTTGCGTACCGTTTCCCATTTTAAGCCCGTAGGATAGCCACCACCCCCACGCCCTCTTAAGCCACTGGTGATAACTTCTTGAACTACTTCATTAGGTGCCATTTCATGGAGAACATGATATAACTGCTGATAACCCCCTACTGCAATGTAATCCTCAATCATATCAGGGTTGATTTTGCCACTATTTTCCAAAACAATCCGCATTTGACGAGCAAAGAAAGGATGTTCATAATCCCCTTGAACCGCAGTAGGCGTAACTGTGCTATCGTTAATAGAAGAGACAATAGAGAGCACATCTTCAGGCTCAACATTTTCATAGAGTCTGTTTTGCGATACAACTTGCACTAAAGGGCCTCGTCCACAAAAACCCTTACAACCGACCGGAGATACTTCAACTTGATTTGTTAATCCTTGAGCTTTCACAGCTTTTTTTAATTCTTCGGCTACTTTGAGTGAACCTGAAGATTGACATCCTGCGGCACTACAAAAGACAACTCTAATCGGTTTATATTGATTGAGTCTCTCTTGAGCAATTTTTCGTAATTCAATCAAATCCATGTTTACTATTCCTCCTCTAACCAAGTTTGCACGGTTTTCATCATTTCTTCGCTAGTTAATTTTCCAGACACTTTATCGTCAAAAATTGCCGCAGGAGCAAGTCCACAAGCACCTATACAACGAGCTGTCATCAAAGATAATTTACTATTTTCGGAGGTTTCCCCAGGATGCAGATTAGTTTCTTCTGCTAATTTATCTAATAATTCAGATGAACCTTTGACATAACAAGCTGTTCCCAAGCAGATGACACATTTATGTTTTCCTGATGGTTCTAAGGAGAAAAGATGATAAAATGTTGCCACCCCATAAACTTCGCTAAAAGGTAGCTGTAATTTATGGGCTATGTACTCTAAAACGTCTTTTTCTAAATAACCAAAGGTGGATTGGACTTTATGCAATATCTCGATCAATGCGTCTTGACGAAAGCCATTTTTCTTGATCGTCACATCTAATACCTTTAAACGCTTATCTACTTTGGTTTTATTAGATGTATCTTTTGTTTTTGGGGAAGTTTTCACTGTTGAAGTTGCCATTTTACTCACTTTTCCTCCTTAAACTATGTAATTATGGAGAGCCAGAACAAGCTAAGATATTTCCTGACCTACCTAAATTTATATTAGTTTAATAAAAGAGATATTTTTCTTTCTGCTTAATACAACTTAAGGTCCATCCCCAAAAAAATAACTAATGCTGGATTGGGATACAAATCGTTCGGTACAGCGTGGCGAACAATAAAAGGAATTGAAATAATGCACGCCATCAATAAAGGTCAAGTTGATGGTGTTCATCATAGAGACAGTGTAGCTCAAAAAGAATTTATTGAATCACTCTTTGAGGTTGCTACTTAAAACTACGTAGGATACATAGAAAGTTTGTATACTTCATAACTTTTGGCAACAGAACCTGATAAAATGTAAAGGGGGTAGCAGTATGCACATAATAAGTGCTTGTCCGGTGGCAACGGGGCGAAAGGGGAGCAATCCCCTAGACCTATCCAATTTAAAAAATTACAATAATTGTTGTGAAAAACTTATGTGTAAAGATTGCGGTTGTTCTACGATTTCTGAACCAATCATTATTAACAAAACTGAATTTTCAGGTCAGCAAACTTCTCAAATCATCAAGATAAATCAGTCCGTTTTAGCTAAAAATGATCACTTAGCTCAACACAATCGAAATTTATTTGCGCAAAAAAATATTTATGTATTCAACATTTTATCCTCACCGGGTTCAGGGAAAACAACTTTTATACAAAAAACTTTAACCGATTTAAAGACTAGCTATAAAAGTGCGGTAATTGTGGGGGATTTAGCGACGGATAATGACGCTAAAAGATTGCGTAATAGTGAAGCACAGGTTGTACAAATTAATACAGGTAACCTTTGCCACTTAGAAGCAAATATGATTCATAAGGCCTTAGATAGAATGGATTTAGATGAATGTAGATTACTAATCATTGAAAATGTTGGTAATTTAGTTTGCCCAGCCGCTTATGATTTAGGGGAACATCAAAGAATTGCCATTTTATCCGTAACGGAAGGGGAAGATAAACCCTTAAAATATCCTACGCTTTTCAAAAGGGCTGATCTTGTGTTAATTAGCAAAATTGACATTGCCGAAGCCGTCGGATTTGATCAAGATTTAGCTATAAACAATATTAAATTAATTGCACCTCAAAGCGAGATTTTTATGATTTCTGCCCGTACAGGTGAAGGAATGGCACATTGGTATAGTTATGTTGAAAGTAAAGTTAATTCTCAATTGGTAACGATTTAGGATCTGTGGTTGAAAAATTGGACTAAAATAAAAGGTGTCAAAGGAATTCCTTTGACCTTTATCCCTTGCTCTTAATCCTTGAAAGAGAAAGCCCGTTAACCCCATTTATTTTGGTAAAATTATATGAGTAAGACAGTTATTATTGATCCCGTAACCCGCATTGAAGGTCATGCGAAAATATCCATTTATTTAGACGACAATGGAAAAGTGGAAGATGCTCATTTTCATGTAGTTGAATTTCGTGGGTTTGAAAAATTTTGTGAAGGAAGACCTATGTTTGAAATGGCAGGGATTACGGCGAGAATTTGTGGTATTTGTCCTGTAAGTCATTTATTAGCTTCAGCCAAAACAGGAGACAAAATTTTAGGGGTGAAAATCCCATCCACGGCAGAAAAATTGAGAAGATTGATGAATTTAGCCCAATTAACTCAATCCCACGCTTTAAGTTTTTTCCATCTAAGTAGCCCTGATTTTTTGTTAGGCTGGAACTGCGATCGCAAAACTCGTAATGTCTTTGGTTTAATGGCCGCTGATCCAGATTTAGCAAGGGCTGGTATTCGTTTAAGGGCTTTTGGACAAAAAATAATTGAACTTTTAGGGGCGAGAAAAATCCACGCCGCTTGGACTGTACCAGGGGGGGTAAGAACTCCACTTTCTGCTGAGAGTCGTCAATGGATTATTGATAATTTACCTGAAGCAAAACAAACGACAGACTTAGCTTTAAATTTATTAAAGCGTCTTTTAGATACTGACTTAAAACACGAAGTAGAGATATTTGGCAAGTTTAATTCTTTATTTATGAGTTTAGTTGCTCCTAATGGTGATTGGGAACATTACGGTGGGCAAATACGTTTTGTTGATAGTAGTGGTAATATTGTTGCGGATAATTTGAGTGAAGATAATTTCGAGGATTATTTAGGGGAAGCTGTAGAAAATTGGTCTTATCTCAAATTTCCTTATTATCGTCCTTTGGGTTATCCTGATGGTATATACAGAGTTGGTCCTTTAGCTAGATTGAATGTCTGTGAGCAAATTGGTACGGAAAAAGCCGATACAGAATTACAAGAATTTCGTCAACGGGCAGGGGGGAGAGTTGCGACTTCTTCCTTCTTTTATCACTATGCTAGATTAGTAGAAATAGTAGCTTGTTTAGAAGCGATTAAAAATTTGATGAATGATCCAGAGATACTTTCTACAAGAGTTAGAGCATCAGCAGGAATTAATTATCTAGAAGGTATTGGGGTTAGCGAAGCACCTCGTGGAACTTTATTTCATCATTACAAAGTGGACGAAAATGGTTTAATCGAGAAGGTGAATTTAATTATTGCGACAGGACAAAATAATCTAGCAATGAATAAAACTGTTGCTCAAATTGCCAAACATTATATTCATGGAGTTAATATTCCCGAAGAAATGTTGAACCGTGTCGAGGCTGGAATTAGAGCCTTTGATCCTTGTTTAAGTTGTTCTACTCATGCGCTCGGGCAAATGCCCCTTAAAATTGATTTAGTCTCTGCCACAGGGGACATTATTGATCAGGTATCTCGTGATTAAGTAAGGGCAATGGACAATGGGCAATGGGCAAAAATTTTATTGATTGGTTACGGTAATACCTTAAGGTGTGACGATGGTATTGGGCAATTAGTTGCCATGACTGTGGAAACTTGGCATGAACCTTTAATAAAATGTCTTTATCTACATCAATTAACCCCAGAATTAGCTGAAAAAATCGCAGAATTTGAAGTGGTAATTTTTGTAGATGCTAGTATTAGTCATGAAAAAGTAACATTAACATCTATCAAAAGTTCAGCAATTAATAATAATTTTACCCATCATTTAACCCCAGAATCTCTTATTTATTTAACCGAATTTCTTGAGCAAAAAACACCTCAAGTATGGTTGATTTCCATACCTATTCAAAACTTAAATTTAGGTGAAGAAATATCAGAGGTTGCTAGTAAAGGAAAAGAAACCGCACTCTTAGAAATTAAGAAAATAATCAATCATGCACGAAATAGGTATTATGGAGCAAACTTTAGAAATAGCCATTAGAAATGCTCAGGCTCAAAATGCTCATAAAATCAAGAAAATAACCATGGAAATAGGTAAAATGTCTGGAGTTGTTCCTGAAGCTCTACAGTTTGCTTTTGATGTTGTTTCTCAAAATACAATTGCTGAAAATGCAACTTTAGTAATTCATGATATTCCTGTTGTTTGCTACTGCGATTGTTGTCAAGAAAATTTTTCTCCTCAAGAATGGTTTTTTGAATGCCCTAATTGCCTTCAATTTAGTAATAATATTATTCAGGGAAAAGAAATAAAATTAGGGTGCATCTCAATTATGCAATGAGTAGAAATACTTAGAGAATCTGATGTGTATAATCAAGGGATACTCAGTTATTTAACAAAAATTAATCTATAAATATGTATGAAATTAAAATTAAGGGAATTGTTCAAGGTATTGGTTTTCGTCCATTTATCTATCGAATAGCTCAACAACTAAATATTAAAGGTTGGGTTAAAAATACCTCAGAAGGCGTTATGATTCATGCAGAATGTCAAGAAAATATTCTGAATAAATTTAGCGAAAAAATCGAGAAAGAGAAACCAATTTTAGCAGAAATTCATAGTTTAAGAATTACCAAGTTAAACTATATCGGTTATCAAAAGTTTGAGATTAAAAAATCAGATAATAAGAATTTTAATAAAACTACGATTATCCCCACAGATTTAGCTACTTGTAGTGAATGTTTAAAAGAGCTATTTGATAAAACAAATAGACGTTACTTATATCCTTTTATTAATTGTACTAATTGCGGTCCTCGTTATTCTATCATCTACGATTTACCTTACGATCGCATAAGTACAACTATGAGTCATTTTACCATGTGTCCCCAATGTGAAAAAGAATATAATAACCTGAGCGATCGTCGTTTTCATGCCCAACCAAATGCCTGTAAAAAATGTGGTCCTCATCTGGAATTATGGGATAAAAAAGGTAACATTTTAGTTCAATTTGAAGAAGCGATTCAAGAAACAGTAACTTTAATTAAACAAGAAAAAATTTTAGCCATTAAAGGATTAGGGGGATTTCATTTAGTGGTTGATGCTTCTAATTCTTGTGCCGTAAAAAAACTCCGTTTAGCAAAAAATCGTCCTGATAAACCTTTTGCTTTAATGTATCCTAATCTAGAACAAATTAAGCAAGATTGTTTTGTCTCTAAAATAGAAGAAAAAACTTTATTATCTTCTGCTTCTCCTATTGTTTTATTAAAGAAAAAAAAAGTTAAGCAATTAACTTTGTTTTGTGAAGAAATTGCCCCCGATAATCCTTATTTAGGAGTAATGTTACCTTATACTCCGTTACATCATTTATTGATGAATGAATTAAAATCTCCTATTGTTGCCACTAGCGGAAATCGTCAAAGTGAACCAATTTGTATTGATGAAAAAGAGGCTATTGAATTATTAAATAATATTGCTGATTATTTTTTAGTTCATAATCGTCCTATTTTAAACCCAATTGATGATTCTATTGTGAGAATAATTAACGATCAAGTAATGGTTTTAAGACTTGCGAGAGGATATGCACCTTTGCCGATTAATTTAAGTGATAATCAGGAAAAAAAATCTCTAAAAATATTGGCGTTAGGGGGACATTTAAAAAGTACTATAGCGATAAAAATAAATGAACAAATTTTCTTAAGTCAACATTTAGCTGATTTAGATAATGCTGAAACTATTCAAAATTATCGACAAACTATTAAGCATTTTCAAGACATATATAATTTTCAACCTGATTTAATTGCTTGTGATTCTCATCCTGATTATTACTCTAGTCAATATGCCGAAGAATTAAGTAATAGTAATAATAAATCAATTCCCATTGTACCTGTACAACATCATTTTGCTCATATTTTCAGTACTTTTATGGAAAACCAGATCAATTTTCCCTTATTAGGGATAGCATGGGATGGCACAGGTTATGGATTCGACAACACTATTTGGGGGGGAGAATTTTTTTATATTACTAAGGATAAAATACAAAGAATTGCTAGTTTTTTACCGTTTTATTTATTAGGTGGTAGTCAAGCTATTATTAACCCGACAAGAATTACTTTATCTTTATTACTTCAAGTTTTTGAAAGTTTAGAAAATATACCACCAAAATTAAATTTTATATCGTCTTTTTCTCCTCAAGAATTAAAAATTTTAACAAAAATGTATGAACAAAAAATTAACAGTCCTCTGACTTCTAGTGTTGGACGTTTATTTGATGGAATTTCCGCTTTATTAGGAATTGTCGAAAAAGTCACTTATGAAGGGGAAGGGGCAATGAGATTAGAATTTATCATTGATGACTTATTAACCAGAGCAACTTATCCTTTTGATTGGCAATATCAAGAAAATTGTTGTACTTATATTGACTGGAAACCCATAATTAAAAATATTATTGAAGATTACTTGAATGGTGAATCAGTATCTTTGATTTCCGCTAAATTTCATAATACTTTGACAAAAATAACTGAGACTGTTGCAGAAAGTATTTACATAGAAAATATAGTTTTAGCTGGAGGTTGTTGGCAAAATAAATATTTATTAGAAAATACTATTAATAAACTAAATGAAGCTAATTTACCAATGTATTATCCACAAAAATTTCCTACTAATGATGGAGGTTTAGCTTTAGGACAAATTATTTTTGCTAGTCAATATCAAAACTTTAAAACGATTAACTATGATTAAGATTAACTTTATTTTAGGTAGAAAGCATACCTCTATACCCAGGTCTTATGTGGTGCAAGAAAATAATCCAACGAGTGAACCTCACCCGGCGATCATCTTGGTGACGGCATATGTGGTAGAAAAAGGATTAATTTGGCCTCCAAAGCAGGTAGAATTTGGTAGTAATGAAATTACCCCCCAACAATTGGTCGAGGAGATTTGACGGATGAGTTGACTAATCTGGGTCTCAATATAGATTATCATGAGTTAAATATAGGACATGAAATTTCTATGCCTGTTTTAGATTTGATTAAAAATTTTGTTACAGGTATTTCTTAAAAGCTAAAATATAACTATTGTGTTCCCAAAAGTTTGCAAGTAAAAATAAATGACTTTAACTAAAGAACAAATCGCTAAAGTAACCCCAGAAGAAGTAGCAGTAATCGCCCATCGTTTAGAAAAAGATGACTATAATAGTCCTTTTGAAAGTTTACAGGATTGGCACTTACTAAGAGCGATCGCCTTTCACAAGGAAGAATTAGTTAAACCCTATCTCTATCTCTTAGATAATGAAGCCTACGACGAATCCTAGGTAATGCTGCAAGACAAAAAAATTGTTATTGGTATTGGTGGCGGCATTGCTGCCTACAAAGTCTGTGAAGTAATTTCTACTTTGTTTAAAGCTGGAGCACAAATTAGGGTAATCTTAACCAATAGTGCCCAAAAGTTTATTACTCCTGTGACGGTAGCAACTCTCAGCCGTCACCAAGCCTATACTGATGAAGATTTCTGGCAATCTACCCACTCTCGCCCCCTCCATATTACCCTAGGAGAATGGGCAGAGATAATTTTAGTTGCCCCCCTAACGGCTAATACTCTCGGTAAATTAAACTATGGCTTGGCTGATAACTTGCTCACTAACACAATTATAGCCTCTAATTGCCCGGTTTTACTAGCTCCCGCGATGAATACGGAAATGTGGCTACAAGACACTGTGCAGCGCAACTGGCAACAAATACAAGAAAATCGGCGCTATTATGGAGTAGGACCAAAATCAGGTTTACTAGCTTGCGATCGCGTTGGGGTAGGGCGTATGGCTCAACCTATAGAAATTATTACTACTCTACAATCTCTTCTCTACACCCGTGGTAAACAAGATTTAGTAAATAAAAAGATTTTAATTACCGCCGGAGGCACGAGAGAACATTTAGACCCAGTGCGCTTCATTGGTAACCCTTCTAGTGGTAAAATGGGCGTTGCTATCGCTAATGCTGCCTATACTCGTGGTGCCCAAGTTACCCTAATACATGCTCCCATTACTGAAGATATACTGGCTACTTTACCGCCTATAAATAGAATCTCAGTGACTAGCAGTGAAGAAATGCAGCAGCATCTACTAGAGACTTTTCCTCGTCATGATTGGCTGATTATGTCGGCAGCAGTGGGAGATATTAAACCTGCCGTATATACACCTCAAAAACTATCTAAGCAGTCTTTACCGGAGAAATTACCCGTTTTACCAGTGCCAGATTTACTGGAAAGTGTCGGGAAAATTAAACAAGATAATCAACTTCTGATTGGTTTTGCTGCCCAAACTGGAGATATTATTAAACCAGCACAGGAAAAATTGCAGCGTAAACAACTAGATGTAATTGTAGCTAATCCTGTAGATCAACCACAATCGGGTTTTAATAGTGATACTAATCAAGGGGTTTTTTTAGATAAACAGGGCAGAAAACAACAGATTGACCCTTGTGCTAAGTTAGAATTAGCTCACTATCTCTTTGATTTTGTCTTAAATACAAGCAAAAATTCTACCACCTAACCTTGGCATTTAAACAAAATTATTGCTATAATAGTAAAGCTAAGAGTGGCGGCATAGCCAAGTGGTAAGGCCGAGGACTGCAAATCCTTTATCCCCCAGTTCGAATCTGGGTGCCGCCTTTTTCCTCAACCTCTTACAGTTTCGAGGTTTCGGAAAATCACTAATAGCTAATTGGTAGCTCACTGAAAAATTCAGCTACCAACAAGCTACCACTATCAAGCGAGATAAGTAAATAGGTTATAAAAGATTTTAATTAATCCTTACTGAAACGATATAATTAATTATACTCAAAGATAGATGTGCGCATCGCGAGGGCGTATCTTCCAGGCGATCGCCAATATGCTAAAAAATGTTTTGAGAGGGAGACTAACTTAAAAGGTTTTTGGTAGTTCCATACACTCATGGTGCGTTACACTACGTTAACGCACCCTACAAACTTCATATAATTGATTATACTCAAAGATAAATGTGCGCATCGCGAGGG
Source organism: Johannesbaptistia floridana (assembly GCF_057440575.1). Lineage (NCBI taxonomy): Bacteria > Bacillati > Cyanobacteriota > Cyanophyceae > Chroococcales > Cyanothrichaceae > Johannesbaptistia > Johannesbaptistia floridana. Next base: position 7,807 of record NZ_JALKVM010000071.1, on the reverse strand, counting down.
CGTATCTTCCAGGCGATCGCCAATTTTTATTCCCAGATGCTGAAAAATGTTTTGAGAGGGAGACTAACTTAACAGGGTTTTGGTAGTTTCATACACTCATAGTGTAGTACAGATTGTTAACGCATCCTACAAACTAAATCCAGTTGTCAAAATGTATTTATATATTAATTTATGTGTACACATAAGCGATCGCACCGGAAAGATAAATTTGACTGGCGAAGTAGTTTAGACCCTCTTGAGAGACTCAATCATTTGCAAGATTTAGAAGAAAATTGGGATGGTTATGGAGCTTCTATATTTTCTAGTGAGCAGATTCAAAGAGCAGTGAAAATTGTTGAAAAACTTTATGATTATTTAGATAAGCATGAAATGAAAAATAATTTATCTAAGTATAATCCATTTATTGCTCCTTGTTCAGATAACTCTATATTGTTAGAATGGGATGGAGAATTGTTTTTAAGAAAACAATTAGAAATAATTGTGCCTAATAATCCTGAAGCTAATTTAGAATATTTAAAAACTTCAACTGATTTAGAAGAAGAAGACGAGATTCAGGACAATGAAGTAGAAATTTTATACGACTGGTTATTTAGTAGAGATTAAATAATAATGAGCCTTGACCCCAAGGAGAAATTATATAGATGGTTACATCCTGGTCAATTTAACTGGCAAGAAGAAAGAGCTACATCGGCTGCATTTAAAGATGAATACATGTCTGTGGAAATTGCCTCTAAAACATCTATAGAGGAAAGTTATGAAAGAGCAAAAAAGTATGGTAAAAATGCCGTAGCTTCAATTACAGTGGGAGATATTACTTCAAAAGGTCTGCGAATATGCGAATGTCCAATTCATGTTCTTAAAGATGATTCAGAACAAACTATCTGTTTGTACGATCAAAATTGCAAAAGTTATAAATCAAATGTGCCCAAGGACAAATTAAAAAAAATTAATGATGCTCATGCCTGTGTTATTGGGAAAAAAACTAAATCTATAGCTAAAACTTTAGCAAAAGAATGTCAAGTAGAAATTTATCCACCAGAAGAAAAATAAGTAAATAATTGGATTATACTCAAAGAACCGCGCTCGCTTTTACTGTGAAGTCTACAGGTGACAATGTTAAGCCGACACCAGGCATTAGGGGAAATTTTTAGAAGTTAAGCGATCGCCAATTTTTATTCACAGATGGTGAAACATGTTTTGAGAGGGAGACTAACTTAACAGGTTTTGGTAGTTTCATACACTTATGGTGCGTTACACGAATGTTAACGCACCCTACAAACTATTAGATGTTTGGATTAGTAATGGCGATCGCCTGTGTCAATTTTATAAATAAAAGATTATATAGTCATGAATATTTCATAAAAAACCTTAATAGTGCTGAGATGATTTCTAGGATTGTTTAAGATAGTTGAGCATCAATTCTTTAACTCATTACTTCAAAACTTCAAAACTCATTACTCAACCACAACCAGTAACATTAGGTAAAGATGCTTTGGTGTGAGATATACGGGAGATCGCCTCTCCCAAGAAAGACAATCGCCCGTATAGATTCAATCTATATTCCTAGAAATCAAAACTAGTTCTAATGGTACCCACCCAGAGAGGATCGCGTCCATCTTCGGGGTTGGTAACCACAAAAAATCCAGGAGTAACAGAAATATTATCATTAACTCTAAAAACATAGAGTAACTCAACTAACCAGGGTACATCATCATCTGAGGGACCTCCATCTACGGAGTAAGCTTTGGGGGGATTACCTACAGATAATAAGCCGATATTGCCCTCCCGGAATAAATCAGGGAAACCGAAACTAATTTTCCAGTTCCAAATATCAGCAGTATCCCCATCGCGATCGCCACTTTTACCTTGAGCGCGAGTATACATACCCCAACCCTCAAGACTGAAAAAGTCGGTGATTTGCCAAGCACCCACCAAGGCAAAGTTATTAGAAGCGGTAGCTTCTCCACCGAAGGGATCTTCGGCTAAAGCACTACCAGTAAAACCGAGGATTGCCTGACTGTCAGATTGAGGAAAATAACTATGATTATAAGTAAAAGCTACACCAGTATTAGCGGTGGGGGAGTAGGTTAGCTGAGTGGCAGCCACGTATTGACCGTTAAATAAACCTTCACCAGAATTAGGACTTCCCGCACTACCTGCTGAGTAAAAGCCAATCAAACTTAGGGCATCAGTAAAGCTATAAGAAAAAGCCGCTCCCCCTCCACTACTGTTTAAGTAAATAGGTGCGATCGCGCCAAAATAGGAAATTGCCCCATCGGCAGTTGGACCAGCATAGGGAGCGATGGGGTCAGCTACGTCATCAAAGTTCATGTTAATAGCGGTCACCCAGAAGAAAGCTTTTTCTCCTATAGGAAATGTATACTCTGCTTTCTTTAACTCTACTGTGTCACCAGTGTTAGCACTAAAGTTAAAATCTGTATAGTTACTACCACCACGACCAAAAGTATAATTAGCTGATTCTAAACGTAGTCTCAGTCTATCTCTACCACTAAAGCTAGTTAAAAATTGTAAACGCAGTCTATACTCTAAAGCTGCCTGTACATCTAAATCTTCTCCTGTAGCGGCATTTTCATTACCAAATACTTGAGATACGGTAGTGATTAACTGTCCTTGTAACTTAGTAGTGGTAGAAAATTGATGATCTTCTAAAAAGGTGGTTCTTCCTTCTAAATTATCAACTTGAGTAGTGAGTACGGCTAATTCCGCTCCAAATTCTTCCCCTAGTCTTTGAATGGTTGCGGTATCTTCCTGCAAAATGGTTTCACCTGCCGCTATTAATCTTTCTATTTGTTGTAAACAGGCATTTAATCCCGCGGCAAATTCATAGCGACTCAGAGGTTGGTTTCCTTGGTAAGTTTGATCAGGATAACCGACAATACATCCATACCTTTCTACTAAATTTCGTAAAGCTTCATAAGCCCAATCAGTGGGAGAAACGTCTCGCAAATCTGAGACATTGACCATGGCGCTTTGAGTATCATCGTAATTGGTTGATTGGGCCATCATTGGTGTTGAACCCATAGCCAACAATCCCCCAACCAGCATTATTTCTCTGGTTGTTTTCACCAGTTTATTCAACATAAATTTTTTACACCTCACACACACAAGAGAAATATTATTTTTTTAATATTTCTTAGCATTAGAATTTTATAAGTTTCAGATTTAGCTATTCTGTTAAAATTAATACTTTTTTCTATTAATTCCATTCAAATAGGATTGTTGGTCCTAACAAGAGAAGCATGGCTGAAATAAAAAAAGCTGCCATTAAAGGTAACATCCAACGGAGCCATACTCCATAAGGAATACGGGCAATTGATAAAACTCCCATCGTTACTCCACTAGTAGGAATAATCATATTACTCAAGCCATCACCAAACTGAAAAGCTAACACAGCCGTTTGGCGAGAAACCCCCAATAAGTCGCTTGTATCTCGGGTAAATTCCCCAGCAGGAATTATCCAAGTAAGTATAATTGCTATAAGCAAAATACAACAGGCAATTACCAGGGTATCTGGTAATTTAAAAGTTAATTTTTTCATTAGCTATCAAAATTTAAATTTTTACTCTGTATATTAGCAATTAAAATATTTTTTATTTTAAAATTAGTATCAATTAATACATTTTTCCGATAAAATTAATTTTTAATAAAGATTTGTAAATAGAGAACATAAATAAGCGAAAATAGAACCTAACCAAAAATAGGAATTCCTGAGAAAAAAAATAACAATGAGTAGAAAAAGAGCAGAAATATTTGATATATATAATTTGCAAGAGTATGAAGGACCTAATCCCTATTTAAATACTCGTGCAGTAGTTTTTGATTTAAAGCTATTTGAAAATGCTCAACCTTTAGAAATAGAGACCTATTTAGATGAAATGGGTAATTATTTATCCCAATTAAGAGGATTAAAAGTTAAATCCTATCCCGAGATGTTAGCTAAGACTATGTCGGAAGTTAGTAAATTAGAAATGGGACTATATTTAGAGCGTTTTAGTATTAAAGAGGAAACAGATAAATACACTATTGCTATTCAATCATTACATCATGATACCACAATGGGGGTGATCGAACTCGTCTGGGATTGTTTAGAAGCGATAACTTTTAAAGAGAGTTTTGATTTTGACCGAGAATTGAGCAGCTTACAGGAGAAATTTCGCGACTCTACCTACGGAGGTCCTACCATATATTCTATTTTACAAACAGCCTATAGAAGAGGAATCCCCACATTTTACCTACCCGACGAACGCTTAATTCAATACGGTTACGGCAAATACCAAGTAAGAGGCATAGCCACAACATTTGATCGCGATAGTCAATTAGACTCAGATTTTACCACTCAAAAAGACGATTGTAAAGCATTTTTAGCTACTTGTGGTTTTCCCGTACCCAAAGGGGAAATTATTTACGATTTAGAGGAAGCTTTTGAGGTGATCAAAGAAATAGGCTATCCAGTAGCAGTAAAACCAGTAGTAGGGCACAAGGGGATTGGAGTTACAGCAAATGTACAGAGCGATCGCGGTTTAGAATTTGCCTTTGACAAAGCTAAAGAAGCCACAGAACCCGGACAATCATCTATAATTGTGGAACAAAGTATTACGGGAGCGGATTTTCGTTTACTCTGTGTGGGTGGGAAATTTGCCGCGGCAGTAGAAAGACGCCCTGCCTTTGTGGTAGGAGATGGCAAATCCACAATTGAAGAGCTAATTGAGCGAGAAAATGCCACCGAAGCCCGTCTAGATACTCCAACTTCTGCCCTTGGTAAAATTATAACTGATGAAGTTATGGAAAACTATTTAGAAGAACAAAATCTCTCTTTAGATAGTATTCCTAAATCAGAAGAAGTAATTTATTTACGAAAAGTAGCCAACCTCTCTTCAGGAGGTGTGAGTATCGATGCTACTCAAACTATCCATCCCGATAACATGATTTTAGCTCAAGATATCGCTCAATACTTTCGTTTAGTATGTATGGGAATTGATGTCATTGCCCAAGATATTTCTCGTTCTTGGAAAGAGGGAAATTTTGGTATTATCGAAATAAATGCAGCCCCGGGTATATTTATGCACTTAAATCCAGCGATTGGAGTTAGCGTTGATGTACCTAGTCAGATTTTAGAATATCTCTTTCCCTCTAACCAACCTTGTCGCGTACCCATTATCACCTTTAATAGACTTTATGTAGAAGAAATCTACGAAATTGTAGACCATATCTTATTGAAACATCCTGACTGGTTAATTGGTTCCGTTTGTCAAGATAGCATGTTCTTGAATCGCTCAGAAAAAGTCCTGAACAAAGAATACAATAGTGCTGTTAAAAGTCTTCTACGTCATCCTCAACTAGATTTGTTAATTGCTGAATATACCGAAAGAGTCTTTAAAGAAGATGGTATGGTATACGAAGGCAGTAATTTAATTATCCTCAACGAACCAACAGAAACAGAAATGATTCTCGCTCGGGATTTACTGCCTAATCAGACTTTAATTATCAAACAAGGAAATAATATTTCTGTGAGAGTACAAGGTTTAATAGAGAGTTATAATCTCGCTGAATCAGAATCTTTTAGTTATGTTTATCTCAAAGAAATCACTCGTCTACTGTCTTAAGTCAACTACTCGATAACTGCGGCAGAACTTCTAATTTTCTTGCCTGTAGCAGTGTATAAGTAAGTAAATTGAGTAGATTCTCGCTTAGTTATTAATTTTTTAGCCTCAGCTTCTTTCTGAGACATGACTAAATCGAGATTATCTTCAATCCTTTTTTCAAAGTTTAAATTCATCAAGTTTCTTCTCCCAATAAAAAATCGTGAAAATTTCCAGCGCCGAAACCTTTAAGATTGGTAACTATAAATACTATAGTGGCCCTAATCCGTATCTTGATAGCGGTGCCCTAGTTTTTGATTTTAGCCTAGTTGCTACGGCTAAACCTTTATCTATCAAGGAATATCTTGCGGTGTTTAGTCAGTTTTTACCAGATTTACAAAGGTCAAAACTGACTAGCTACGGGGATTTATACGCCGCAATCTTACGGATTTTTAGTCCCCTAGAAATGGATTTACACTGCTGTAGAGTACGCCTATATGATTGTACTGATAAATATCGTTTAGCTTTACAAGCTTTGCACTATTCCACCAGTAAAAAGATTGTTGAGACAGTGTGGCTATGGTTAGAAAAAATTACCCAAGGGGAAAAAATTAACTATGCTGCTGATTTGAGAAGTTTACAACAACAATTTAGCAATTCTATATATGGAAATCCCACTGTATACAGTCTCTTAACGGCAGCTTATGAACGAAATATTCCCTATTTTCTGATTTGGGAGGAGGGATTAATTCAATATGGCTATGGTAAATATCAAATTCGAGGATTATCTACAATCTTTGATACTGATAGTCTCCTTGATTCTGATTTAACTACTCAAAAAGATGATTGCAAAGATTTTCTCGCCCATTTAGGTTTTCCCGTACCAAGGGGTAAAATAGTTTATAGTCTTAAAGAAGCTTTAGATGTGGTTGTAGAAATTGGCTATCCTGTAGCTATTAAACCTGTGGCAGGACATGAAGGAATAGGGGTAACAGCAAATATATCTAGTCAAGAGGGTTTAATCACCGCTTATACTAAAGCAGTGTCTAGTGTAGAAACAGAAGATACACCGCCAATTATTCTCGAACAAAGTTTATCTGGTTCTGATTTTCGACTTTTATGTATTAATAAACGATTTGTAGCCGCCTTAGAACGTTGTCCTCCCTATGTGGTAGGAGATGGCTATAGTACTTTATCCCAATTAATCACCAAGGAAAATCAAACAGCAGCGCGTCAAGATACTCCCATCTCTCCTTTAACTAAAATTATCGTAGATGAAGGTTTACTAAGCTATATAAAAGAACAAGATTTATCTCTAGAAAGTATTATTACTGCTGGAGAAAAAGTCTATTTACGCCAAGTAGCTAATATTTCTGCTGGTGGAGTGAGTATCGATGTTACTCCTATTATTCATCCAGATAATCGTCAGTTAGCAGAAGACATCGCTGAATATTTAAAAATTACTTGTTTTGGTATTGATATCATTACTAGTGATATTTCTCGTTCTTGGAAAGAAGGAAATTTTGGTATTATCGAAATTAATTCCTCTCCTGGGGTATTTATGCACCTGAGACCTGCTCTAGGTGATAGTATTAATGTACCTGGTCAGATTTTGGATTTCTTTTTCCCCGAGAATAAACCTTCTCGAATACCCATAGTTACCTTTAATCGTTTAAATCAAAAGGAAATATTGATAATTGTTGAATCTATTCTTAACCTCCACCCTGATTATCTGATTGGCAGCATAAGTCATCAGGGAATTTGGTTAAATCAAAGAGAAAAAATTTTACAGCATCCCTATAATCTTAATGTTCAAGGGTTTTTGCGTCATCCTCGACTCAATCTTCTTCTAGCTGAGTATCCAGAGACTATATTTACTCAAGAGGGTTTATTTTATCAAAATAGCGATTTAGTTGTATTAGTTGAACCCACAGAAACAGAAATGCTTTTAGCAGATTCTTTGTTAACTAATGGAACTCTTATAGTTAAACGAAATAATAGTTTAGAACTAAAAAATAGTCAAACTACAGAAATTTATCAGTTAACAAATCTAGACCAATATTTAACAATTTGTTGTCAAAATATTAATGCTTTTCTCTAATTGAATTTTGGGCGATCGCTATCATACCTACTTCACTTCCAATTTAATATCTTGTAGGTTGGGTTAAACAAAGTGCAACCCAACAATCAGAGTCTATGATAATAAG
>NZ_JALKVM010000070.1:0-3557 GCF_057440575.1 Johannesbaptistia floridana | reverse complement strand
CCGCGCATTTACTAATGTATCTCCTTTCCCAGAGAATGTCAACCCTTTTGGGAAATTTTTTTTAACTTTTTTGGGGATGTACAGATACAACCTAGATATGATGCGGGTTTTAGAGAATTTGAGTTAAGCTAAATTTGTTGGATTAATCTAAAAAAATAACTGATGACAGCAGCATTAGAAAAAAAAGAGTTGCCAGATATGGCAGCAGCGATCGCCCTATCTGGTCCCCAAGAAAAAAATTTAAAGTTTCTCTCTCAACACACAGTCACCCAAATAACTCTCCGAGGTCAAGAATTATTTATCTCAGGTCAACCTAAAGCTATAAATAGATGCTTAAATATCATTGAATCTCTATCACCCTATTGGCAAAAAGGCGAAGCTATCAAGGAAACTGAACTGTTACTAGCAATTCAAGCGGTAGATACTAATCGTCAAGAGGAATATTTAGCTATACAAAACAACATAATCGCTAAAACCCGTCACGGAGAATTAATCAAAGCCAAAACTTTTCGCCAAAAACAATATATAGAAGCAATTCAAAAACACGATTTAACTTTTTGTATAGGTCCTGCGGGAACAGGAAAAACTTTCTTAGCGGCAGTATTAGCAGTTAAAGCATTACTAAACGAAGAGTGCGATCGCCTGATTTTGACTCGGCCTGCCGTAGAAGCAGGAGAAAAACTAGGATTTCTCCCCGGTGATTTACAACAAAAAGTTAACCCCTTCCTCCGTCCTCTCTACGACGCACTTTACGAATTTATTGAACCTGCCAAAATACCAGAATTAATGGAACGAGGTAAAATTGAAGTAGCACCTTTAGCATATATGAGAGGGCGTACCCTTAATCAGGCTTTTGTCATAGTAGATGAAGCTCAAAATACCACGCCAGAGCAATTAAAAATGGTCTTAACACGTCTAGGGAATGGCTCCCGCATGGTAGTAACTGGAGATATTACCCAAATAGACCTAGGTAAAAATCAAGATTCAGGATTAGTAGTAGCACAAAAAATACTCAAGTCAGTAACTGGTATAGCCTTTTGTCAATTTTCCCAAGCCGATGTGGTCCGTAATCCCCTAGTTCAAAGAATAGTAGCTGCCTACGAAAAACACTCTAGCTGATAATCAATCATGTTTGAATTTATAACCAACTCAATAGCAGGGTTTAGCTTATTACCCTCTTATCTAGTAATAGTTACTATTTTTCTGGTAATTATTCCCACAATCATCACAATTTTGCTGCGTTTTGCTATATTTCTACACTTGAGTAGTTTAGTGTCTAAAGTCAGAAAACTACTAAAAGGAGAAACCTTAAATAAATCTCCGAAAATAATTCATTACTTAGAAGCAAGAATGGAGAGAGGAGGTGGACAAAAAGAAAAAATGAATACACCAGCTTTAGTAGCTAGTAGCTATAGCCAAGAAAAATTCCGTTTCTTTGGGATACCTCTAGACTGTGAATCAGTAGAAGAATTTACCCGTAACTTACCAAACTTACTCTTAGCCTTTGGACTATTTGGTACTTTCTTAGGTATAACAATCAATTTAGCCAATTTAAGTCAAACCTTAACTCAAGCAGAACTAAATGACGTGGGTAGCTTAATTCAAGAATTAGATCAACCACTCCAGGGAATGGGTATCGCCTTTGTGACTAGTTTAGTAGCAGTATTTTGCAGCGCCTTACTCACTGTCATCAATTTGATATGGAATACGAATATAGCCAAAATAAGCTTACTAAACTCTTTAGAAGACTACTTAGATAATGTGTACTGGCTAAGCATAACCCCTGTTTCTATCCAAAGCCAAGAAGAGAGTTTAAAGAAACTAGTAAATGAATTGAGTAGATTTGTCAACGTTTTCCCCACAGAATTTAGTTCAACTCTAGAACAGGTTTTAGAAAAATCAATAATCCAACCAGTCAGAGAAATAACCTTAGAAAATCAAAAAATCAGCCAAAATACCGAGCAAGTATATTTAGAATTAAGAGAATCATCTCTAAAAATGGCTAAAAGTTCCGTTAACTTTGCTGAAGCAGTAAAGATTTTAGAAGAAAGTCGTTTTGCCGAAAAGCTATCAACTGCCATTGGAGATTTAGCGATCGCCCAAAATCAGTTCTCTCAATCAGCATTAATACTCAATCAATCCACCAAATCATTAGAAGATAACTTAGAATTGAGGCAGAAGTCTATACTAAAAATTATTCGTCTTACAGAAGAAATGACTAGTATCAACGAAAAATATAATTTAATTCTCAATCTTAAGCAAGCAGAAAATGATTTACATTAGCCATGTCTAAAAAATGGAATTACCACCAAGAAAACGATAATCTAAATATTTGGCCATCTTTCACCGATTTGATGTCCAATGCCTTTATGATTATCAGCTTATTTTTACTTTTAGCACTATTTAAAGCCTTATTTCTCAAAACCACAGCTAACGAAACACAATTAAATCTAAGTGAAGTAGAAGGCAGAGTCTTAGAATTAGAACAGGAATTAAGTCTACTCGGTAACGAATTAAGACGTAAAAACTCAGAACTGAGACGTTCAGAAAACCAAGCTAATATTCTAGAAAGGCAATTAGAGAGAAATAGTGAAGAGATAGAAGCCTTAGAAGAAACTATAGAAATTTTACAATCAGCGCCTCCAGTAGTAATTATAGAAAACTCGGGAGAATTTCAGTTTGAATCAGGAAGCGCAGAAATTCCCGAAAAATTAAAAACCTATATCAATACAGAATTAGTAGAACGTATAGAAGAAGTTACAGCAGCAAGAGGTATTTATGTAGTAGAAGTGATTGGACATACGGATGGTCAAATTACTAATCAAAATAACAGTAATTTAGATAGAAATCTTGAAGCAGTTGCCAAAGGAGAAAAAGCAGTAAGTACACTCAATCCAGGTTCTAATGCTGATTTAGGCTTAATGAGGGCTTTAGAAGTTGTTAAAGAATTACAAGCAGTTCAAGAATTAGGACGCTTAGAAGGGTTACAATTTAGGGCCTATTCAGCGGCACAATTACTCTTACCTTCAGGAGAATTTGCTTCACCAACCCGAGAAGCTGATGCCAATAGACGCAGAATTGAAATTAGATTTTCTCCCTTAGGTAAAGCGGAAACAGTTAGATAGGGCTTACCTCAGACCCTCGCATCTTTATCCAAAGTTACTTGTGGATGAATCTTGAAGTCTTGAAGTCTTGAAGTCTTGAAGTCTTGAAGTAAGAAGTAATGAGTTTTGAAGTAATGAGTAATATGATGTCCGTTTAATTAGTTATGATAAAGTTCTACCTTCGTACCTTCTTCCTTTCCTTCTGCCTCGGTGCCTCTCTTGCCTCTCTTGCCTCACCTCATTTTTATTGTAAGTATTCACCCGAACTTGATATAATGAGTTAAAGAATTAATGCTCAACGCTTAAAAATTGGTTGACCTTTGCTACTTTTCTTAGGCGAAAGAGAAATGAACTTTTTCTGAGGTTAATTTAGTACATAAGTACTGATGCTAGATATGAGTTATAGCAATGAGCGTTGTAGTGTTAACAATATTTATATTTACAGATCCCCCC
>NZ_JALKVM010000069.1:0-25848 GCF_057440575.1 Johannesbaptistia floridana | reverse complement strand
ACCAATTTTTAAGCGTTGAGCATTAATTCTTTAACTCATTACTTCAAAACTTCAAAACTTCTTTCACTTCAAGATTCATCCACAAGTAACTTTGGATAAAGATGCAAGATCTGAGTTTAAGCCTGTAGGTTGGGTTAAACAAAGTGCAACCCAACAGATAACAGTGGGAGACTGAGTAGATAGATTGTTGGGTTTCGTTATCAAGGGCCCAACCTACCGGGGTGGCGATCGCTTTTGAGCACATCTTCAGCCTGTAGGTTGGGTTAAACAAAGTGCTACCCAACAGATAACAGTGGGAGACTGAGTAGATAGATTCTTGGGTGTAGTGACATCAACCCATAACGCACGGAATTATCTATATCTCTCAAAAACAGTTAATAGGGTATCATCGGGATTATCAATACAGTGATTAACAACTGTATGGCTAATTGTCGATAAAGCATTTACATCAGCCGTTGACTCGCTGTTTTTACCACTTATATAACCATGAAAAAACATAATCGTTGCTCGTTTTTCTTGGTCATTAAGCTTAAGTAGGTTACGACAGGATATAGTTTCTAAATTAACTATAGAGTTATCTTCAGACATTGGTTCATCTTGAGCTATAGCGGTAGTAATACTTGCTAATAAAACTATCCCTGTAGAAATCATTAACTGAAAAGTTCTGTTCATTTTTCTCCTCAACCCATTGTAATTAATTATTGGACTTTTCCTCTCATGCAATCATCGAAGGCAATTTGGTAGAGATAGTCAGAATCTCTAGATTGACTAACACTACCTCCCACTCCTCCTGCTGCGGCACCTATTCCAGCACCCAAGCCAGCATCACCAAAAATAGCACCAATTATAGCACCACCTGCGGCACCACGAGCGGCCCTTCCTAGGGTTTCACCTTGAGAGTTTCTTCTGGCATAATCTCTGGCATATTCTTCACAAAAAGAGCGTGATGGCTGCTGATATTGAGCTAATACCCCGGGATAATTTAGCCCAATCAGACCAAAACCAGCCATAAGAGTTATTCTCAATATTATTTGTTTTCCTAGTAGCATATTTATACTCAATACTAGTTACAATAGTTTATTTATTAGTTATCATATCACTATACTAAAAACTTAAGAACAAATATCAAAAATTGATAACCCTAATGTATCAGACTATGAAGCCAAAGCTAAAAATCTGCAAAGGTTTTTAGAGTTGCGGTGGAGTTTAGATACAAGCTCTGATTTCAGCGCAAGCGAATCAGAGTAGTTGACAATAGCAATGTCGCTGCTGAATACAAAGATGGAATCTTGAAGTTGACTTTACCAAGATTAGAAGAAGAAAAAAATAAAGTAGTAAAAGTGAATTTAGATCAAATTAATTCCTAATGTTTTAACTTAGCTTAATTACCCAGTTGATTACCTAACTGGGTATTTTTTTGTATCTTATATTTGCCCTACGCTAAGTACTCCCGGTTCAGTTTGCAAGGGAACAATATCTAAAATATCTGATTGAGCACAATATTTGAGATCTGCTTGCCCATCTAATCTTAACAGCCTCTGTCCATGACTAGATTGTTCAAATAAACTTAGTAACTTGTCTTGCCACTGAGTATAAAGGGCGATCGCCGCAATCACCTCATCATTGCCTACTTGATACTGAGAAACTAACCCTTGGGCGATCGCCCCGGCGCAGACAGTATCTTCTAGGGAGTAACCTCCCTGCCAACCAGAACCAACTAACCAAACCGTTTCTGGCTGTTTATCCCAGATATATTTAACCACAGCCTCACGGTTTACTTGAGCTGCTGTAAGAACTGTATGAGATGGTTTAACTCTTTCTAAAGCCCTTGTACCATTGGTTGTACTCAGAAATAAACGCTTATTTGTAACTACTTCAGGCGTATAATCTAGGGGAGAGTTACCCAAATCACAAGCATCTACTTTAGAACCACCTCTTTCTCCTGCTCTAATTCTCAAATTTTCTGGCCATTCCTCACTTGCTTCTAGTAATGTCTCAATTTCACTGAAAGCTTGTACCGCTTCAGCACCAGCATTTAAAGCTGTAGCAATTGTTGTGGTAGCTCGTAGAACATCAATCACAACTGCACATTCTGGGAAGTTTTCTTCAGGCGTTAATTCAGGAGTATGATATACAAATAGCTTCACGATAAGATTAACCTTAAAAAAAAATAAAACAGATTTATATCATCTCATAATTTAATCTTGTTTTATCTTAAAATCGGAAATAGAACCAAGACTAGTTGCCAAAAATTCATTTTGGCAACCAGATTTAAGTCTAAATACCACTTATTTGGTGCAAAGAGTATTAATATTGATCGAGCTCATCAAAAAGCAGAATATATCTTAACTCAATTAAATCAACATTTAAGCGATCGCCTCAAATCAATACTAAATCTTTGCCCCGATTGAGAGCGTTATCTTGCATGATTAAGAATAGTTTATCTAAAGGTATACTCGCAGCTTCTGCCATGGTTGGAATTACACTCTTAGGAGAAAAAGAACAGTATAATCCTGCTTCTAAAAACCAGGGTTGTCCAGAGGAATCTATACGGAAGTCAAAAAGACTATAATGTCTACATCCTAAGGCTTTGTGACATTTTTTGGCTATTTCTTGAACTCTTTTTGTGGTTTCATCTTCTGGATAGACAATCCAAGATTTCTTGGTATCTTTGGCGGCCAAGATTAATTCTCCATCTTCCCCTTGTTTAAGCTTATCTTCATATTCCCGAATTGGTTTGCTATCAGAATCCATGGCGTATTCTTCTAAGGGTAAACCAATTAGTTCACCATCTTTGACAATTACACCACATCTAACTTCTCTACCCAATTCTATAAATTTTTCTACGATAACTTGATCTGAACAATTAAAAGCTGTTGCTAAAGCTGCTTCATATTCAGATTCATCTTTAACTAGGGTTACTCCTAAAGAGTTATCGGAGGTTATCGGTTTAACTACCGCAGGAGGAGTAATTGTTGGTATTTGTCCTTTTTGTAGTAATTCTCCTGGAGGTACTTTAATTCCCGCAGCTTCAACTACTGCCTTGGCTTGAGCTTTATTATAAGTTAAAGACATAACCTCGGGAGTGTTGCCGATGTAGGGAATAGAGAGTAAATCGAACAAACAGCGATAAGTAATCATTCCTTTTCGACAAAACATTTGGGGTATGACTAGGTCTATCTTTAACAGGTTGATATATTCAATCGCTGCTGCTAGAGACATAGGTTGCGCTTTGGCGATATCCTCTTTATCTAAGGAAGAGGGAAATCGCCATTGCTTATCTGGACTTACGTAGGCGATATAGAATTTGTATAATTCTGGGTTGGCTGTAGATTTTAGACAACCCTGGGCATAGACAAGAGATAAACTAGTGTAAAATTCATTTTCTGGTGAACCTACTAGGTGTAAGATGCGCAAATGAGACATATAAGTTTTTTTAATTTTACTCTTGTAAGATAACAAAAAATGAGAACATTGTAAACTTTTATGAAGTGAAGTAACAGGGATAGCTCCTCAGATCTTGCTCCTTTGCCAAAAGTTGCTGGTTGGGGTTGAGTAATGAGTAATGAGTAAGGAGTAATGAGTAATGAAAATGAGTTTTGAAGTCTTGAAGTCTTGGAGTGAGGAAGTCTTGAAGTGAGGAAGTCTTGAAGTAATGAGTTAAAGAATTAATGCGATCGCGCTTAAACTTCATACACAAATTAATAGCCTTGGCCCGATACAATAAAATAACGGAAAGGGATAAATAAAAATAAAGAAGAAGAAGAAGTTAAATGAGTGAACAATTTGATTACGACCTAATTATAATAGGAGCAGGAGTAGGGGGGCATGGTGCAGCTCTACACGCAGTAAAAAGAGGATTAAAAACAGCGATAATAGAAGCAAAAGATATGGGGGGGACTTGTGTTAACCGTGGTTGTATACCCTCAAAAGCTTTGTTAGCCGCCTCAGGAAGAGTAAGAGAATTAAACGATATCAAACATCTAGAAAGTATGGGTATCGAAATTGATGGGGTGAATTTTAACCGAGAAGCGATCGCCACCCACGCTAATAATTTAGTGGGTAAAATTCGTGGAGATCTCACTAATAGCTTGAAAAGACTAAATGTAGATACAATCAACGGCTGGGGAAAACTTACTGCTCCCAACAAAGTTAGTGTTTTAACCAAAGAAGGGGAGAAAACGATTACAGCTCAAGATATCATGCTGTGTCCTGGTTCGGTGCCTTTTGTTCCTCCCGGGATAGAAATAGACCATAAAACAGTATTTACTAGCGATGAAGCCGTTAGACTAGAATCTCTACCCCAGTGGTTGGCGATTGTTGGTAGTGGTTATATTGGCTTAGAATTTGCCGATGTATACACAGCATTAGGCTGCGAAATCACCATGATTGAAGCTTTAGACCAATTAATGCCCACTTTTGACCGGGATATTGCCAAAATAGCTGAAAGGGTTTTAATTAAACCCCGAGATATTGAAACTTATACAAGTACTTTAGCAAAAACAGTTAAAGCAGGTTCACCAGTGGTAATTGAATTAGCTGATGCTAAAACTAGAGAAATAGTAGATGTATTAGAGGTAGATGCTTGTTTAGTGGCAACAGGTAGAATTCCTGCGACTAAAAATCTCGGTTTAGATATTTTTGGGATAGAATTAGATCGCCGGGGCTTTATTGCTGTTAATGACCAAATGGCAGTACTTAAAGATGGTGAGGTTGTACCCAATCTCTGGGCAGTAGGAGACGCCACCGGAAAAATGATGCTTGCCCACGCGGCATCAGCCCAAGGTGTGATTGCTGTAGAAAATATTTGTGGTAACCACAAGAGTATTAACTATCGCAGTATTCCTGCCGCAGCTTTTACTCATCCTGAAATTAGTTATGTGGGTTTAAATGAACATCAAGCCACAGAATTAGCCGCAACAGAAGGATTTGAAGTAGCTACAGTGAAAACCTATTTTAAGGGTAACTCCAAGGCTTTGGCTGAGGGGGAAACTGATGGTGTTGCTAAAATTATTTACCGCAAAGATACTGGGGAATTATTGGGAGTACATATTATTGGTATCCACGCCTCTGATTTGATTCAAGAGGCAGCTAATGCGATCGCCAATGGTGAATCTGTGCGCAATCTCGCTTTCAATGTTCACACTCATCCTACTCTTTCTGAGGTCCTTGACGAAGCCTATAAACGAGCTGAATAACAACATATTTCATCAAAACTCCTACAACATTTTATTATTGTAGGAGTTAATAGTTAATTAAAAGTTTTCTCTACTGATAAAATAATTATGGGGGTAGCTCAATTACGAAGAGCATCACCTTGCCAGGGTGAAGGTTGTGGGTTCAAATCCCACCCCCTTTAGGAAATAACAATTCTTGCATTTTCTCTTTGGCACTATTGAAACTGAATATGAATTTATGGATACTTTACCCCCAGAATGGGAAAATTGTCTGAAAGTTTTACAAGAAATATCCGAAGATCCTAGCTTAATTGATTCTCAACCACGTTTTAAAAGTCTTATTGCTAAAATTTATAAAAATGGAAGAAAAAAAGCAAGGCGATCGCAAAAACACGAGCGAAATCATCTTAAGCAAGAACTTCAAAGAAAAACCGCTATAGTACAAAGTCAATTACAACAACCAACAGCAAGTTTCACACCAATTTCTCTCTCTAGTAACAAAAAACTCTTAAAACCTGTTGTAAGCTGTTATATTTGTAAGCAACGCTATACAGAAGTTCACTTTTTTTATCATTCACTATGTCCCCAATGTGCTCAATTAAACTATCAAAAACGTCAACAGAGAACAAGTTTAACTGGACGTGTAGCGTTAATCACTGGGGGCAGAATTACAATAGGTTATCAAACAGCTTTAAGAATGCTAAGAGATGGGGCCAAGGTAATTATAACTACTCGCTTTCCTTATGATGCAGCTACACGTTTTAGTCAGGAACCAGATTTTGTTCAATGGCAAGAAAAATTACAAATTTATGGTTTAGATTTACGTAATTTGGGAGCAGTTGAAACTTTTGTTAATTATTTATTAACCCAGTCAAAAAGCTTAGATATTATTATTAATAATGCGGCTCAAACTATTAAACGTCCTTTAGCTTTTTATCAAAATTTATTAAACAGAGATAAAAATTTATCTGGGTCTGAAACTGCACGTAAATTGATAGTTAATCAGCTTGATAATACCAATCACTATTTATTAGAAACTAAATTGAATCATTCTAGTCATCTTTTAAGGGATAAAAATGACCTTCTCTCTGATAGTTTTGATGCTTATGGACAACCATTAGATTTAAGTCCGACAAATAGTTGGCGACTTAAACTAGAAGAAATTAGTTCATTAGAAATGCTAGAGGTTCAACTAGTTAATGCTATTGCTCCTTTTATGTTAAATAGTCAATTAAAACCTTTGTTGATGGGTTCATCTTTTTCCCGTCGTTTTATTATTAATGTTTCGGCGAAGGAAGGACAATTTAATAGTGCTACTAAAACTATTTATCATCCTCATACTAATATGGCCAAAGCTGCTTTAAATATGATGACTCGTACATCGGCGGCTGATTATGCTTGTGATAAAATTTTTATGAATAGTGTAGATCCAGGTTGGTTTAGTAATCAAAATCCTCATCATATTAAACAACATATTCAAGAAACCAAAGGTTTTTACACTCCTTTAGATACAATTGACGGCATGGCGCGTATTTATGACCCAATTGTCCAAGGTATAAATAATCCCAGTGAACCTTTATTTGGTTATTTTCTGAAAAACTATCAACCCTATCCCTGGTAAATTTTGTTATACTACTGATTATGTATTTCAACAGATGGTGATAGGTAATTCTAGATTAACAGAGATGGCGATCGCCTTAATTAGAAGACATTGGCCTCTTCATCCTCATGTTATTTCTGTGAAATCACAGAAACCTATTTATATTTATCGAGGAGTATTGTTACCTAGGGAATATGGAGAAATTGAACTAGAACAATGGAACCCTCGATGGCTTTTAAAAGAACCGAACGCTGAAGTACGGCGAGCTTTAATTCAAGGTATGGGTTATGAAAAAATATGTCAAGAATTAGATACTACTCAATTAGATCAGTATCGAGAATATACTCTTTTAAGAATAAAAGCAAGTAATCTAATAGATGATTTGGAAGAAATTACTTTAGTAAAAATGACTTGTCCATCTACCGGACATATTCATGTAATTAGGGTACCACCTTCAATGAAAAGTGCTCATGAGGCAATAACTTGGATCAATTGGGGCATATCACCAGAGAGATTTATCATAGAAACGTGAGAGTGTGTATCCTATCCAAAGATTACTTTTACTAGCCTTGGATAGGACTTTTATATTGGCATGACAATACACTATTTCATTGTATTATCAACTCTGGTCTCCTTGTCTTAGTTCCTCCTGGAGTCTCGTTTTCACCGAAATGTTAAAAACCTATCCTTATGAGCTACACCCCACACCTGTTCACCCTACCTCAACCAGTAAATGAGTGGATTTTGGTGCGAGGGTCTGAGTCTAGGTCCTTGTGGCGGTTTCTTTTGCGGATTCTCCTCTAGATCCTTGTGTACCAATTTGAATTAATTCAACTTTATAACCATTGGGGTCTTCTACAAAAGCGATTACAGTAGAGCCATGTTTCATGGGACCTGGTTCTCTACTAACTTTACCCCCAAGGGATTTGATTTTTTCACAAGTACCGTAAATATCATCTACACCTAGGGCAATATGACCATAGGCATCACCTATTTCATAGTTATCAACACCCCAATTATAAGTTAACTCAATCACAGCTTCTTCCGATTCTTCACCATAACCAACGAAAGCTAGAGTAAATTCACCTCCTGGATAGTCTTTTTGGCGAATTAGATTCATACCGAGAATATCACAGTAAAATTTAAGTGATTCTTCTAGGTTTTTTACTCTTAACATTGTGTGTAGAATACGCATAGTTGTTGATAGTTTAATTATTTTTGTCTCTTTAATTATAGCTAGTTTAAGTTTTGTTCCTTCAGCTATAGCACTACTCATTAAGGTGTTTGACATTTTCAAACTATGAAATCCATTACTGGCCTACTGTTCCCTCTTCCCTCTTCAGGCTTCGCCTAGGGTTATAGTAGGATAGTGAGTTTCATTGCTCTTAAGTTCAAAGAATCTTTGCCAAAAGTTATTGGTGGTGGGGTTTTTCAACACCGGGAGAAGGGGAGCAATAGGGAGCTTTCCCCTTCCTTCTGATTATCTCAAGATAATTCCAACATTCTCTGAATTGGTTTATAAGCTGCTTCAATTATCTCATCAGGTAAAGTAATCTCTGGCTGTCGATTAAGCATAGTTAAATAGACTTTTTCTAGGGTATTTAACCGCATATAGGGGCACTCATTACAATTACAGTTATTAATACTGGGAGCTGGAATAAAGCGCTTATGGGGGGCTTGTTTTTGCATTTGGTGAATAATACCTGATTCCGTAGCCACAATAAATGTTTGTAGAGGACTATTTTGAGTGTATTTGAGCATAGCCGTAGTTGAGCCGATAAAATTAGCGTGGCGTAAAACAGAGTCAGGACATTCGGGATGAGCGACAATTTCTGCCTCTGGATATTCGCTTTGTAATCTGACTATGCTTTTTTCACTAAAGGTTTCATGAACTATGCAGCTACCTTGCCACAGTAATAGATTTCTCCCAGTTTGCTGCATAACATAGCGTCCTAAATGGCGGTCTGGGGCAAAAATAATTGGTTGATTTTCCGGGATTTGTTGTACGATTTTCACGGCGTTAGAGCTAGTACAAATAATATCACTCATAGCTTTAATTTCCGCCGAACAATTTATATAGGATATAACTATATGCTCGGGATGAGCTGCTTTGAAAGCGGCAAACTCTTTTGGTGGACAACTTTCTGCTAAAGAACAACCTGCCTCTAAATCTGGTAACAATACTAATTTATCTGGGTTAAGTATTTTGGCTGTTTCTGCCATAAAATGCACCCCAGCAAACACAATTGTATCAGCGTTGGTTTGAGCTGCTTGTTGTGAAAGTCCTAGGGAATCTCCTAAATAATCGGCTATGTCTTGAATATCAGGATCTTGATAGTAGTGAGCTAAAATTACAGCGTTTAATTCTTTTTTTAACTCTTTAATGGCTGTAAATAAATCATCTGGAAAAGTTGATTGTAATGGTTGTTGTTTAGGTAAAACGGTTGTGAACACAGTTTGGGGAAATACCTCTATTACTAAATTTGCTAGTGTAAATAATTATAGTTACTCTTACCATAATATTATAGTCAATTTTACCAAAAGTAGCCACTAGTTCCCAGATTAAAAGCCGCGATCGCGGCTTCTAGGTTTTACTTACTTATCTCATACCAGGAATAAGACTTTTCTTCAAACGAGCCATAGCCTGTTCAGTAACATCGCTATATTTTAACTCACCACAAAGAATTTTGGCCATAAGTTGAGCAGCCTTGGGACGCTTGACACCAACTTTATAGGAAATTTTAGGAAATTGATAAAATAATCCAGCTAGACGTTGAGCTAAAATCATATTGGCTCCCCATTCCTGAGCAACTAATTGAGTATATTCACTCAAAGCTTCTGATTCACCAGTAAGGGCTTTACTAATAGCGATCGCCCCTTGCCAACCAGTCCAAATTGCGGGTCGAATACCTTCTCCGGTGAGAGGATCTAGAATGGCTGCGGCTTCACCAACAATTATCGCCCTCGAACTGTGTAAGGTTTGATTGTCACGCCACAAAGCCAAAGGATATTCAGCATATTTAGCCCCATTAGTGTCTAATCCGAACTCCTGGGCATATTTAATTATCTGCTTCTTTAATTCTGCTGATTTAGCCTTATTACCGCGCAAAATTGCCCCACTGATGGTATAACCTTGAGCTTTAGGGAAGTTCCAAATATAACCATTGTTAAGTAGACCAAATTCAAAACAAGCAGTATCAGGATTTTCTGGAGGAGTAGGAGTGGTAATTTCTAAACTTGCCCCAAGAGATAATTGCTCAGAATTTAAACCCAAAGACTTAGCTACAAGACTTTTAACCCCATCGGCACCAATCAAATAACGACCCTGGAAGGTACCTGAAGTAGTCTTAACTTCCCAACTATCATTTTGGGCTTGAATACTAATCACCTCAGCTTCAGATTCAAACTTAGCTCCTTGGTTAATAGCTTGTTCCACTAAAAACTGGTCAAAAGCACCTCTATCTACCATCCACATCGGTTCAAGTCCCCGCAATTGAACCTGAGAAGGATCTGTAAGCTTCCAAGTATATTTGACTTGATTAACTTTTTGGACAATTACTGGTGAAAAGTCAAAATCAAACCATTGAGCAATACCCGGTGAAACACCACCTCCACAAGGTTTATAACGAGGAAAAGAAGCTTTATCGAGTAATAAACAGGAATGACCCTTTTGAGCGAGATGATAGGCGGCAGTAGCGCCTGCGGGCCCTGCGCCTACAATTAAACAATCAAACATATCTAAAGTTTATCAATTGAGATTAAAGATTATGCTGATTGTACTAGAAAAGTCCAAAAATAAGCCTATAATTTATAAAGAATAACTAAACAACTAATACTGTAAGTTGGTGTGAAGAAATGATCAAACTCAAAAAGTTGATTCAAAACAGTACTTTAGCTATGGCAACTCTCAGTGGTATTTTCTGGTTGAATGCTACTTTAGCTAGTCCTTTTCAGGAAACAGAAGTTGACCAAGAGAAATTTACAGCGATCGCGCGGCCCTTTGGAGACCAACAATATTCCTTACTGGTTATTGAACAAATACCCAATAAACAAGACTGCTGGGAAGAAGTAGAAGTAGACGCAGGTACTGTAATTATTGAGCCTTTGTTACTTAATTTTGATTTTACCGGAATTTGTCGCCGCAATACCGATAGTAATGGTTACTCCATTCGTATCGACGACGAAGACCTAGGTATGGAATATATGCTCACAATTGTTAAGGAAGACAATGAGTTAGTTTTACTAGGAATTCCTCGCAGCGATCAATCTCGCCCTAAGTTTTTGATTGGTACAACAAGAGGTCTCAGACAAGGTTTCTTGAAGATTCACCTAGCACCAGGTTGGCGTTTTACGAAAAGAACTTATGAAGGTAAAGTCCTCGGTCATGTCTATTTCAGTGCTAAAAGGGAAGAAATTGCTAGTTCCATAATTGTATCTCAAGAAACTCTACCACCTAAAATCCCCGACACTACAATCCCACAATACCCTAACACGGAGCTTTCTCCAATCCCCGACACTACAATCCCACAATACCCTAACACGGAGCTTTACCCAGTTCCCGAAACCTCAGAAAATCCTGATTTATTACAGAATCTTGACCCCACACGACCCACACGACCCACACAACCCACACAACCTTCTATGCCTACTACTCCATCTACACCCAATCCGAATCTTCCTAATTGATTTAGCCTAGAAAATTACTCCTTACTTTCCTCACTTTATTTAGCGGAACTTACTAATAAATAAATACCAGCACCTAGTCCGAAGAAATTAGGCAACCAAGCCGACATAAATGGAGAAAGAATTCCCCAAATTCCTAGAGAACTAGAAAAGAAAGAAAATAGATAGTAAGTAAAAATTAAGACTACACAAATACCAAAACTAGTAGCTCGGTTAGTATTATGTGGCTGTAGACCAATAACGGCTCCAATTAGACTAAATACGATACAAACAAAAGGTAGAGATATTTTTTCTTGAATACGTACTCTTAATTTACGTACTTTTTGTTCGTCACCACTTAAACGGACTACTTGGAGATATTGATAGGCTTGGGCTATATTCATTTCTCCATAGTCGCGCCCTCTACTAGCTAAATCTAATGGTGCCCGAGGAATAGCGAGTTTTTGATGTTCAAAGCGAATTATATTGCGATAGGAACCATCGGGGGCAATAATATAAATAGTACCATTGAAAAAATCCCAAACATTTTCTACAATATTCCAACTAGCATGTTTAGCTGTTACTATTTGACTAACACCATCTTGAGAGCGATCTAAGATAGTCAAATTAGTCATATTTTTTCCATTAAACTCTTCTGCATAAAATAAGCGACTTAATACTGTTTCGCGGCTACCATTTTCTCGTGTAACTTTTTTGTATTCAGGATAAATAATATTATTTTCTTTAAAATCAGGTTGATCTCGATTCAAAGCTTTTTCTAAAGTAATTGTTGCTTGATAATTAGTAATAGGAGCGATTAAATTATTAAACGTAAAGGTGATGCCTGTAATCACTAAGCCGAGAACAAGGGCGGGAATAATCAGACGATATAAGCTTAAACCAAAGCTACGCAACGCTATTATCTCACTATCACTAGATAAACGACTATAAGCCATTAAAGTAGCTAAAAGCATGGACATAGGAAAAGCTAGAACGATAAATTCCGGTATTTTTAGCAAGAGTACTTGAAAAGCTGCACTCAACATCAAACCTGATTCGGTAACTTTACGAACTAATTCAAACAAAGTGCCAATAGATAACCCTAAAGTTGTAAATAATCCCATTCCAAATAACAGAGGGGTAATTAACTCTAAAGTCAAATAGCGATCTACAATGGGTAGAGACCATGGTAATTTTTGAACAGTGCGATCTTTGCTAGTCTTCATGTTATAAAATGCGCTAAAGTTGAAACTTGTCACCTAGATAGTATTGACGTACAAGAGTGTTATTGTAGAGCTCTTCAGGAGTTCCTGAAGCTAGAATTTGCCCATCGTGCATAATATAAGCGCGATCTGTAATTTCTAAAGTTTCTCTAACGTTATGATCTGTAATCAGAACACCTAGATTTTGTTGCTTAAGTTTGGCAATAATTTCTTGAATTTCGGCAACGGCGATGGGATCTACTCCAGCAAAAGGTTCATCTAGTAGCAAGAACTTAGGGCCATTTAATCCTACTGCCAAAGAACGAGCTATTTCTGTTCTCCGACGTTCTCCACCTGAGACTTGAGAACCTTGGACGCGAACAATTTTTTCCAGACGAAACTCTCTAATTAAATGTTCAAACCGCAGCTTTTTTTGAGAGGGAGAAAGATTAGTTTGTTCTAATACTAACAAAATATTATCTTGAACATTAAGATTTCGGAAAATACTACTTTGTTGGGGCAAATAACCTATCCCTAGACGTGCTCTTTTGTTAATCGGCATACTAGTAATATTAGTATTTTCTAGCCAAACTACACCTTCATTAGGTTTCACTAAACCAGTAGCAATATAAAAAGTAGTGGTTTTACCAGCTCCATTAGGACCAAGTAAACCGACAATTTCTCCCGGAGAAACGCGGAGATTGACTCGATTGACAACAGAGCGCTTCCCATAATATTTATGAATATTTTCCAGAATAATGGTCATCAAAAAATGGGTTTGAAACCCCCTCCTTTAGCAAAGCGAAGGCTGGCTTGACAAGATCTAAGAAATTTAGTTTTACTAGTTATTTTCGTTAAAAATAATCTCAGGTTCTTCAGATTCAGAATCCGAAACTATATAAATAGACTCTACCTGTTGTTCCTCTTTGGGAGTAGCGATAAAATGTCCTTGGTCAATCAAATAAGTCATAGTTTCAGCCCGCATACTATTGCCATCTTGCAATACATAAACGTTGCCTGTAAGCACTAGGCGACGTTCACGACTAAAATATTGAGCTTGAGCTGCCGTTGCTTGCATTTGTCTGGCGGGGTAGTAAATTTTAACATTACCTCTAGCCGTAATTACTCCCGTTTCTGAATTAGCTTCTTGAATATCTGAACGCACAGTTAAGGTATTCTGTAATTCTTCAGTTTCTGTTGAGGTTTCTGCTGAGGTTTGCGCTAAAAATGGCCCTTGATAAATAATATGGGGGAAAACAAACCAAGTAATTAAAATCAAGATCCAATTATAAGAATAATAAGTAAGCATTGATACTAATATTTTAAACAAAGAGAATTGAAGGCCAACCATCTCTTTGATTTGCTTCTATTTCTAGTAACAATTCTGCTATTTGAGTAGGTTCAACCCGATAGAGACTTTGTAACAAAAAATTACTCTGTTGATAGAGATGGTCAACATCAATACCATAGTAACTTGGTTTATAGTCTTTTAACTTTTTTTGGCCTTCAGCTAAAAGAATTACTGCCCCACGCCAATTTTTATTACTCAGGTGGTAACAAGCTACAGCGATTTGCAATATACCTTGATAAAAGGTTTTATTTGGCTCTGATGATTCCATCCATAGAGCTTCTAAGGTATCATGGCAGGCATAAAATTCTTTTTGATTAAATTCTTGCACAGCCTGCCTAAATTTTGCTAATATTTCTGGTTGATTCAAGTTCAACTCATATTCTCTTTGACTTTTTGAATTTCTTCTATGCTTATTTCTTGTTCTTCCCCAGCAAAATCGTTATCTGGAGTGATGAAGAGCATACAATGGCACTCTTTACGTTCTCTCATCGGCACACAGGGGCAATTCCAAAAAGTATTTTTTACCTCTGCTTCTTTGTCTTCGTAATGTCTACAAGGGCACAATGGTGCCCCTAATTCTTCTTTGTGTTTGGCTAAGCCTTCGATAACTACCGCAGTTACTGAAGGGTCTACGCAAAAGTAGGTATCTGTTCTCTTGGCGTACTGTTCAGCGAACTTTTTCATAGCCATGAGATTCTTATCTATCTGAATGTCTTTATTAACTTCTGAAGTCATTATTTATTTTTCTGTTATCTTATTGCTTTATTTCTCTTTCATCTTATCTTATTGTTGTTATTTATCAACAGGAGAATAGTTTACCTATGGCGGCAATAATTTGGTAGTTAGCTTCAGGAAAGGTATATTCTTGTATTTCTTTTAAACTAACCCAGCGAATTTCTGCACATTCTATCGCTTGAGGCTCACCTTGTTTAATTTTACACTGATGAACAATCAAAGTGACGCGGAATTGTTCATAATCATGTTCTATTGTTATTAAGTGTCTTCCAACTGTAACTTTTACGCCTAGTTCTTCTTTGATTTCTCTAGCTATACAATCTTCTACTGTTTCGTTAGCTTCTATTTTTCCCCCAGGAAATTCCCATAAACCTCCCATATCGCCCTGGGGTAGCCGGCGATCTATCAAGATTTGGTTTTGATCTCCACAGATTACTGCTACCCCAATACGTTTATGGGGTTTATTACTAATCATCGTTGAATTCTGAATTTAATTCTGAATTTAATTCTGAATTTAATTCTGATTCTAATTTTGATTCAGAACAAAATTGCTCACTTCCTTGCAAAGATTGCTCAAAGTTTAGTCTTTGTTCTACATTGCGAAGAAAGTAGCCACTCATCATGGCTGAGGCTAAAAGACGTCCTAGGTTTTCTCTATTAGTGTTAATAGTTACATTAAAATGTTCTGATGGTAAACTACCTAGTAGTCCAACTATGTTGCGTTCCATTACCTGGAAAACTTCACTCGATTGGGGTTTAGATAGTTGAGCCACAGTTTCTGGACTTAGTGATTGTACATATTGCCATAGTCCATTTCCTGGGTTGTTTTCGTTTTCAAAGAAGCCACTATATTGATCTGTATTTCTGTTCATTATTACTTAATATCAATTACAAGCTTACAACTTACTCTAGCTTAACTTAACTTAACTGATTTGAATCTATATGAAAGGATCGGTAAACCAGATAACTAATTATCTTTTTTTTCCGATCCCTCTATGGTCCCTCTTCTGGTTAATCTTCATTTAACCCACGAGATATTCACTCATGTCTGATTTGCGTTTTCTCAGCTTCGCTAGTGCTTCTCGCTCGATTTGACGGACTCTTTCACGACTAATATTCAGAAGTACACCAATTTTTGACAGGGTTAGAGGTTTACCATCTGTTAACCCAAAACGCAGACTAATTACTTCTCTTTGTTGGGGTGTTAAGTCGTCCATTAATTTGTCTAAATCTAATTGTAAAGAAGAATAAGTCGCATAATCCTCAGGGGATTGTCCGGCATCTTCTAATAATTCTCCTAATTCAGTATCGTTGTTATCCCCTACCCGCAAATCGAGAGACAAGGGTTGACGCGCCCTTTCTAGGTATTCTCTAACCTGTTTTGGAGTTAGTTCTAGTTCTTCGGCTAATTCGGCAATTGTAGCAGAACGGCCTTTTTGCTGGGCTATTTGTCTTTGGGCTTTTTTAATTTTGTTCAGTTTTTCCGTAATGTGAATCGGTAAACGAATAGTTCTGCTTTTTTCGGCGATCGCCCTTGTAATTGCTTGACGTATCCACCAGTAGGCATAGGTTGAAAACCTATATCCTTTGGTTGGGTCAAATTTTTCTACCCCCCTTTGCATTCCTATCGTACCTTCTTGTATTAAATCTAGTAAATCCAAGTTCCGTTTTAAATATTTTTTGGCTACAGAAACTACTAAACGCAGATTGGCTTCAATCATTTTTTGCTTCGCCATCTCTCCTTGATATATGTAGTGGCGCAGTTTGCTTACGCTGATTTTTGCCGCTTCTGCCCATTCTGCTTCCGATATTTCTCTATTTTTTTTCTTCTCTATTTCTTGTTTACATTTTTCTAATTGAACTAATTTTTGCACTTGCTTAGCATGAATTATTTCCTCTTCATGAGTTAGTAGAGGAACACGACCTATTTCTTTTAAGTAAGCGCGAACTGAATCAGTTGCATTTTGAGCAGTTTTCATATTGGAGAGCTTCTTCCTCCTAGTAGTACACGGTGAGTGTGAGTAAAGTGAGATAGGAGTTATTTTCTTTTCTGACTGCAAATTTTCAGTCATTTACTAGCCCTGGACTTTAGTATCTAGGGAACCTATTACATACTTATTTTATTGACAACTTTGTTTACTACAACTTGTCTTGTTTTTCTCCTGATGACCAAGTGATTTTAGCCTATATACTTAAGTATACTCTTTTATTTTGTGAGCAAGTTTTTAAGTTTATTTGTTTACCTTTTTACTCTTTTCTATTTTATCTCAAATAGTTAACTTTTGTAAAATTTATTGACAACTAATTACGATATGTCTCAAAATATATGGTTAGCTAGACATGGTTTGCGTTTAGATTTCGTAAATTGGTCTTGGTTTGATGAAGCAGCACATCCTTATGATCCTCCTTTAGCACCAGAGGGAGAGAAACAAGCTCTGTGTTTAGCAAATAGATTAAAATCAGAAAATATTAGGCATATTTTTGCTTCACCTTTTTTGCGAACTGTACAAACTGCTCAAATAGTTAGTAATATTCTCAATTTATCAATAAAACTAGAATGGGGTTTAAGTGAATGGCTAAACCCTGATTGGATGACCTCGATGCCAAAAACTACTCCTGTGGAGATCTTGCCAAAAGATTATCCTAGTATAGATCTAAGTTATGTTTCCCGAGTTCAACCTGAGTATCCTGAAACAGAATTAAAACTTAGGGAACGAACGGCTAAAACAATTAATCAAATCTTAAGAGAATTTCAGGAAGACATGTTAATTATCGGTCATGGTCCTTCAATTAAAGCTATAGGACTAGCTCTTAATCCTAAACTTCCTGAAATTCAACCGGATTTTGCCTGTTTAATGCAATTCAGCAAAACTTTCCTTGGCTGGCAAATTAAATTAAATGCCGATACCACACATTTAAATTAAAAGTAATTTATTTATGTTAACAAAAGATAACTTAATAACTATCTTGAGAAATCTAGATGGAAAAAACTACAAAGCTTACCGAGAGCTTAAAAATACTTACCAGTTTCCTGAATTCAAACTAATTATAGATCGAGTTCAAGGGGACCCTTTTGCTACTCCTAGTCAGTTACGCATAAAAATACCCCAATCTCTTGCCCAATTTCCTGAATTTCTCTATAACTCTCGGATTCGGAATATAGCTTTAACTGACTATTTAATTCGTCAATTTAATCAAGCTTGTAAATCGATAATTATCAGTCGTGGGACAGGAAAGAGTGGAATGATTGGACTTCCTAGGGTAGGACAAAAAGTTCTCAAAAGAAGTACTATATTACTAAATAACCAAGAAATAGAAGTAAGATTAACAGCAGGATTACCGGCAAGAGGGAGAAGTATTCTGGGACATCAGGCGGTAGCAATGTTAACGGAAGACTTAGTAAAAATTTATGAAAGGAGTTTAAAATATCAATCCCTCGATTCTCAAGCAATAGAAAAACAAGTAAAAGTAGTAGAAGACGCAGATAGCCTGCGCCAACAGTTATCTTCTCAAGGATTAGTAGCTTTTATAGCAAATGGCTCGATACTGCCGAGAAAAAGTGGAGTAGATGAATCGCCTCTAGAAGAGGGGGCAATTCCCTTCATGTCTCCACCGTCATTAGAAGTGACTATGGATTGTCCGAATCAAGGAAAAGTGACGGGGATGGGGATTAAAGCGGGAGTAACTCTGATTGTGGGAGGGGGTTATCACGGTAAATCAACAATACTCAAGGCGATCGCCGCGGGTATATACAATCATATTCCTGGTGATGGCAGAGAATTAGTAGTCACAGAAGCAACAGCGATGAAAATTAGAGCAGAAGACGGACGCAGTGTTGCTTCTGTGGATATTTCACCCTTCATAGAAAAATTACCTGATAATCGCTCTACAGAAAAATTCACTACTAGTAATGCCAGTGGTAGCACATCTCAAGCAGCGAATATAATTGAAGCCATTGAAGCAGGGAGTAAATTATTGCTTATCGATGAAGATACAGCAGCCACTAATTTAATGATTAGAGACAATCGAATGCAAGCATTAATAGGGAAAGATTCAGAGCCAATTACACCATTTATAGATAAAGTTAGACAACTATTGAGTAATTACCAAGTGTCTACTATTTTAGTGATGGGAGGGAGTGGAGACTATTTAGATGTTGCCGATACAGTTATTGCCTTAACTAATTTCCACACCAAGGATGTCACGGCTAAAACTCAAGAAATTATCACTAACTACCCTACTAGGCGTATAAGTGAAGGAGGAGAAGAATTTGGTGCAATTAGACAGAGAGTGATTATCAATGACAGTATTTCTTTAAATAGTGGTCAAAAAGCAGTAAAATACAAAATTATTGGCAAAAACCAATTAATTTTAGGAAAAGAAAATATTGATTTAAATCAAGTGGAACAATTAGTAGAGGAAGACCAACTCAGGGCGATTGCTTTAGGGATTATCCACGCGAAAAAAAAATATATTAACGATTCTGCTCCTTTAGCAGTTATTCTAGAACTAGTTATCAAAGATATTCAATCTCAGGAGGGATTAGATATTTTAAGCGAATTTCCCCAGGGCAACTTAGCTGAATTTCGTAAACTAGAACTAGCGGCAGCTATCAATCGTATACGTAGTTTACAAACTTTATGAATAATTCTATCGTCTTCCCACTAGAACAGTATACTATAAAACATCCTGAAATAGTTTTAATTGTTAATATAGAAGTTAAAGGTGAAAGGGAGCAAATACTTATTTATAAAGGATTTTCTAGTTCTTTAACAGGTCAAACTGCCTTTGATCCAGATATTCCCGTTATTTCTCCTGATGCTAAGATAATTAGTATTGATAAATTAGCCAGTCCTTATCAACCAGATTCTCCCCAATATCTTCAAACTTATAGGAACTCGGAAGAATTTGAAGAAATATTAAAAGACTGACTAGAGAATACTAATTTTCATAGATGATGGTGAATTGGGCGTAAACATTTTTTCCTTGCTTGGGAATTGGTTTTGTGGGGAATTCCTAAAGACTAAAAACGAGAATACTAAATGAAACTAAATTACAGGTTATAATAAATCTAATAGACAAGATATAAACTTAATTTAAATTCATAATAGATTATAATATTTGTTAAATATTATTAACCCATTCTGATGATTTAGAATGTCAGCAATAACTTTAATTCTTCTACACCCTCTAAAAGCGATCCCGGTACAACATTGGACCTTTGATTTGGATACAACCATTACTATAGGAAGGTCTATAGATAATGATGTAATCTTATATAGTGCAGTAGTATCTCGCAAACATATAGAAATAAGCTCAGTAGGATCTAAGTGGGAATTAACTAATTTAGGAGCTAATGGAACTTATATTGGTGGGAAACGAATAGATAAATCTCTAGTGATAGATGGTATGATTATTCGCTTAGCTAGTTCAGGACCTCAAATAAAAATTCAACTTGATTCAGAAGTAGCTAGAAAAAATAGTCATCTAGAAAGGCAAAAACACTCAGTTTACTTTGAAAATAAAAATCAAAGTAAAGATGAGGATAAAGACGAGAGTAAAGAGCCCTCTGAAGAGGAAAGTAAATACCCGACTAAAGATACAATTATTAACTAGTTAGTATTAAGTAGTTAGTATTAACTAGTTAGTATTAAGTAGTTAGTAAAAGTACTTAGTTGACAATTATTGAATTCACTTGCTATATTAGTGATAATTTTGCGAAAGCTAAAGACACCAATTGTATTTTAGTTTTATATAAGTTAAGAAATTTTTATTTATTTAATTAAGTATAGAGAGATATGCCAAGACTTAGAACTTTTGTTAATAAGGTAATACCGGATGAAGACTCATTCATCCGGAGTTCTGCTCCTGAATTTCAAGAAGGAGTGGATCATGGTAGTGATGAAAGAATTACGATTAAAAACGATGGTTTAGGTTTAGACGAAGTAGGTTTTAACCGAAAAGGATACGTTAGCTTTGATTTAGGGGATGGAGTAAGTTATAAAAAAATCACCGAAGCTAAATTAGAAATAACCATAGACTCTACCTTCGATGGTCTTGTGCTAGAGGGTGGACTAAAGGGGAATACTTTAGAAATTTATGCTCTTAAACAACCCCAAGATTGGGATGAAAACACCATTAATTGGTACAATGCACCTGCAAATCAACCTAATTGGTATAAATTCCAAAACGATGAAGTTGTTTCCGTAGGAAATATCAGGTTTGAAGAAGAGCCATCAGCAGGGGATCAAATAGTCTTAGAAAATAATGTTTTTGATGATGTTGAAAACGATAATTTCATCGATTTTCTGGAGGAATATGGTGGTTCTTCAATAACATTTATGTTTAGACTAAGAGACCGAGGGAGGGGTGGAACTGGGGTTCACTTAGCTAGTAAAGAAAATCAAGAATATGACCCGATTCGTTTAAGCATCTCTGCCGATAAAGTACAAGGAGGCAATAAAGACGATTTAATCATTGGGACCAATCGTCAGGACACTTTAATCGGCGGTGGGGGTAATGACACCATAGAGGGAAGGGGGAATGAAGATCGCTTAGAAGGCCGTGGGGGTAATGATTTACTCATAGGAGAAGAAGGTAGTGACCTAATTTTCGGCGGAACTGGGAACGATACCCTAATCGGCGGTTCAGGAGGCGATACTCTCTACGGCGAAGAAGGAGATGATCTTTATATAGTTAATCATCCTAATAACTATATTATAGAATCAATAGAATCAGATGATAGGGAAACTGGTGGTATTGATACCATACAAACCTCAGTAAATTGGTTTTTGACCAGAAATCCTGAGGTTGAAAACTTGATAGTTAAGAGTGATAGTTTCGTTTTAGGCATTGGTAATCAATTAAGTAATCACATGGTTGGCGGCGATGGTGTTGACCGTCTAAATAGTAATGGTGGTAACGATACTCTCGATGGAGGTTTACGAAATGATATTTTAACCGGGGATAGTGGAAAAGATGTTCTTGTGGG
Organism: Johannesbaptistia floridana; assembly: GCF_057440575.1. NCBI lineage: Bacteria > Bacillati > Cyanobacteriota > Cyanophyceae > Chroococcales > Cyanothrichaceae > Johannesbaptistia > Johannesbaptistia floridana. The sequence continues at coordinate 4,130 of NZ_JALKVM010000069.1, read as the reverse complement.
AGGTTTTGGGAACGATATATTAACAGGGGGTAGTGATGAAGATACCTTTGTTTATAATAACTATAGAGAGGGAGGTGATTTAATTAAAGACTTTAACAATGAAGAAGATGTGATTAAGATTAAACAATCAGGTTTTAGTAATGATTTAGAGAAAGGGTTCGTTGATCCAAAACAATTAAACATAGTTAATAAGAGCCAAAACATCAATTCTAATTTGAGTCTTGGTTTTGTTTATACTCGCCAGGAGGGAGAACTATTATTTGTTGATAGAAGTCGAGAGGAAGCAATAACACAAATAGCTTCATTCGGGACTCTAGGGGAATCAGAAACTACACCAAACACTATTTACCCAACAAATATAGAAATTTTTTAATACTTATTAAACATTTCTAGCAATTCCTACACTTATTCAAGAAAACTTAGTGGAGGAAGCTTTTTATATTGTGGGGTAGTTTGCAGTAAGTTCCCGGTGTTGCCTTTCCCCAAAAAGCTAGGCTTTATATTAATAACTGGCTGTGGTATTTCTTGAGTCACCAATTAATATAACAGTCAGTAAATAAGTATTTAAGGCTTGCTAAGCCTGATTCTTCTATATTATTAAAAGTACTAAGTTTACTCTCATGAAACTTCATTATTTATTTATAACCAGCTTAGTTTTTTTAGTAACAGGTAATTGGCCACAATACAAACCCGAAGAATTAATTAATCTTAATGATTTATCGGGCGATATTACACTGAAGCTTGAAGATGGAGTATGGAAAGAGAGGGAAGAAAAACCTAGTTACCAAGAAATTTTTATTGATCTAAAGTGTAATCAAGGAAATTGTGATGAAGAAATATGGGCATATTCACCCCGTTTTCATAAAGATATAGAACATAAGGGTAGTTTAAAAGTAATTGAAGCGAAAAATCAGTGGAAGCTGAAGGTAAATTTGCCAATTCAATATTCACCCTGGAAACCAGAAGAAAAACGTGAAGCAGAATACACTATAGTAGTTGATGTTGAAGACAATAAACTAATTGGTAACTATACTGGAAGTTTAAATGAACGTATATTCAAGGGTGAAGTCATAGGAGTAATCAATACTCCCTGGGAACAATCAGTAGCAAATTATCAACCTCTATTGCCTAGAGAACATCCACGTTTAATTTTCCGTAGTCAAGAATTACCAGCAATTAGAAAGAAAACCCAAACAGATTATGGACAAAAGGTAATTAAGAGACTAGAAACATCTCTTAATCAAGAAATTCAATATGATGGTATTGGTCCCAACGGAGGGTATCACGCCGCCGGCAATTGCTTTTTAGCCTTAATTAATGAAGATTACCAAAGAGCAGATAAAGCTTGGGAAATAATAGAAAATTCCTTAGCCAATCCCGGTCCTAGATATTTAGAAAGATCCTCAATTTTAACTGGTGTAGCTTTAGCCTACGACTTATGCTATCAACTTTGGGATGAAGAGAAGATACAGAGATTAACTCGTTGGTTAGCTAGAGAGAGTCTTCATTTAACTAACGGAGATACTCCTCAAAGAGGTTGGAATGGAACAGCTTGGAGTAATTGGCAAGCTCGCGCTAGTGGGGCGGCAGGGTTAGCTGCATTAGCTATTCTCAAAGAACCAGAGGAATACTTAGGAGAATCTAGTAACCCAGAAAGATTGGTTAAAATCACGAAACGTAGGATTTACCGATACACAAATACTGCATTAGGAGACCGCGCCTTCGGCACAGAGGGAGATTTATATACCCGTGAATCTCTACACGCCATATTACCCTTTGTTCAAGCCTATCAAGAAATTTATGGTAAAGATTTAGTTCGCAATTCCCATTTAGCTTGGGTAATGCCTCAATATTTAACTCGGATGGTGGGAGAGGAGGGAGAAGTAAACTTACCTACTTATGGAAGACATCGTTTTGGTCCTGCTGGGGATTTATTTTCCTTCGGGTGGCGTACAACTCCTGAAGAATTTTTACCTGTTGCTTTGTGGAGTTTTGAGGAATATTTTGCCCTCAAGGAAGATGAAAGTTTAGGTATTAGTCTATATCAACCTCATCAAGCAATTTATATGCTGGTAGGATATCCTGAGGATTTAAGAGCAATTCCCCCAGAAAAAGTTTTCAACCGTGTCTTAGTCGATTCTACCAAAGGTTTCTTTGTTTTTCGCGATCAATGGCAAAATGACCAGGATTTTGTGAGTAGCATTTATCTGAGACGTCAACCTTTAGGCGCCTCTTGGTCTTTTCCTGATGTAGGTAGCTTTCGGATTTGGGGTTTAGGAGAACGTTGGGCTAAAGCGGGGGCTAGTAAATACGACCCAGAAGAAGAAAATGTGGTAGTTATTCCTGAAGTCCCCGCTTGGGAATCAGCAGAACCATTTTTTTTCGTCTATCATCCTGATGGTTCGGGAATTATCAGTATGAAGATGAAAGAAACAGTTAAATCTAATACTGATACTAATTCATCTCCTGCTCTCAATGCCACTCGTTCTTTTGCTGTTGACTATAGTGGGAGTGCTGGAGTTCCCGGTTTATTTGTGATAGCTGATTATTTCTGGGATGACCTCAATCAGGAATCTAGAGAAACTAAAACCTGGATTATGCACACAGAAGGAGATGTGGAAATCAATGGACAAAGTTTTACGATTAGTTCAGATGAGGAAGCAACTATGCAAGGTACTTTTATCACACCCGCTGATGTGAAAATCTCCTATGAAAAGACTGAAACTGGGGGAGTAATTAAAGCTCAAGGAAATAATTCTTTTTGGGTAGTAATGACGGTACAATCAGGATCTCCCCCTTCTTTACATATCGAGGGTGAGGGTTTACAATCCAGAGTAAAAGTGGGTGAACAAGTAATTACTTTTGGGGAAAAAGGCATTAATTTAAAGACTTTGTCCCCGTAAGAAACTAGGTTCTACTTTTTCTTTCCATTCCAGTACTTCAACCTTATCACCAACTTTAACTATTCCTTGACTACGAGGTACCATATTTTCCCCAAACATCACTCCAGCAGTTCCAAATTGTCTGAAAGTACTTAAAGTTCTTAAAGGTTCTCTCAATTCATTTTTAACACCTGTGGTTTGGTCAACGGTGGTAATAATACAACGGCTACAGGGTTTAACTAGAGTAAACTGAACTTCACCAATTCTAACTGACTGCCAATTGCCCTCACAAAAAGGTTCATCAGTAGTCACAACAATATTAGGACGGAATCTCTCCATACCTATTTCTAGATTTGAGCCGGGAATTTCACTAATACGGCGGTTTAATTCTGATAATGAGGCGGTAGCTGTTAATAAAAAAGGATAGGCATCAGCGAAACTAACGCGATCGCTCTCTTTTACCGCATATTTTTTTTCTACTTGCCGTGGATTTTGGGGTGATTGTCTTACTAGGCGACAACTTTGTTCTGGCTTTAGATTCAAAGCTTGATGAAACCATTGTGCCACCTCGTCTCCTTGGTCTATGGCTACTGTGCGATCGCTCCACACTTGTACAGATATTTCTTTTCCTGTTAATTTTGGTTGCCAAGTTAATGGGGGTATTGTACTCTCTACTTGAGATAGAGTTATTGATTCTTTGGATTTTAAATCTGGGTTTTGAATTGTCTGGTTTGATAATTCGACTCTAATTGTTGCTAACTGAGGATATTGTCGCTGACTAATAAAGCGATTGTGACGATCAACTATCATAAATTCACGATCCCAAGCAAATCCTTTTGTTGTCACTGTGGATTGTTTTAGTGATATTCCCTGACAGGATTTAATTGGGTAGATAAAAATCTCAGTAACAATCATCTGGCTCCGAGTCTTTACTAACAGAAAAATTATACTTCTTTTTAATATAGCGCATTGCTTTTTCAACAATAAATAAATTATCAAGAATTGGGAAGGGAGAAGCACTCAAGATGGGGCAACATATTTTTAGTTATAACTATATTATCAAACCTTGTTGTATCAAATCCTAGTTATCAAATCCAGTGATTATCATTCGATAAGTTTGTAGTAGGGCTTTAGCCCGAACAACCTATAACTCATATCAAAGCACCAGTACTTATGTACTAAATTAACCTCAGAAAAAGTTCATGTCTCTTTAGCCTAAGATCGTAGCAAAGGTCATCTATGGCCCCG
>NZ_JALKVM010000068.1:0-25918 GCF_057440575.1 Johannesbaptistia floridana | reverse complement strand
AATGAGCAAGTTTTAGCAGTAATGAGTAAATATTTTTCAACTGTATTTAGCCCCTAGGAGACAAAGATTATAGAGAATTAACCATAAAGAACATTTTTCCTCAAAAATTAGTACATAAGTTCTGGTGGAAGATATGAGGAAAGAGGCAATGATAATACTCACTCTCTCGTAGAAAGAATAAGCGATCGCGATCGTCGCTATGTTGCTTATTTGTATTTAATGCTAAAATAACTCATAAATGTAAAAGATGTAAGATCTCAAGACAGGGAGAAGATTTGGCAAAATATACGAATATAGTTTTTACAAAGATTGATATTTGTTTATGAAAATTAGTACTATTGTAATATTTTGTTTATTAAGCTTTTGCTTAATTATATTTTTTATATCTCCTAGTCAGGCTCAATTCATACCTGGTTTAGAAGTAAATCAAACAATTAATAATTATCATAATATTCCCAAGTTTCGCAACGGTAATTTAGAGTTTTCTCCTATTTTTTTAGATGGTAAGATAGTAGGAATCGTTGCTTCTGAAAGAGACTTAAATAATCAAATAGATCCCCGGGACCGTTCAGAAATAATTAGTAGTAAAGCAAAACGTATTATTAATCAAATGAGTTTATACACTCAAGAAAAAAAAGAATTAGGATTATCTACTTTAGAACAACAGCTAAGAAAACAGTTAGAAATTGAGCCAGCTAATTTATCTGGATCTTTAGTTATTTTAGTTTCTTTTCCCAAGAATACACCACCAATAAACTTAATTACTATTACTCAAGCTGATATCCAAAAATTTGGAGTTTCTGAAGAAAAAATAATAGAACAAAGTAGTGAGTATGTTAAAAATATACTTATTAATACTTGGAAAGAGCGACAAGGAGATTATTTATTCCAACAAACTAAAAAAAGTATTAAAGTAATCTTTTTAATATTTTGTTTGAATTTATTTTTATTTTGTGTAAATATTTTTTTAAAAAGTAAATTTTATAAAAAATATATAAATTCAGAGAAATTTTTTATTATAAATCAGCTTTCTTTAGAGCAGAAACAAGATATAAGAAAATTTATATTAGCTATAATATTTCGGGGACAAATATTAGTTTCAGTAATTGGTTTTGCTTACATTAGCAGTTTGTTTTATTTTAGCCGTTCATTAGCTAACTGGATATTAGGAGTGAGTTTAAATCAAAGGTTTCCCCCTCTAGATTGGCTATTAACCTTAGGAAGAGAAGCTACTCTAGGATTACCTTTAATGTTATTACTATTAATTATTGGTTTGAGTTTAGCAGATAGTGCCAGTGATATAATTATAGACTATTTTATTAATGTTTGGCTGAAAAAAAAGATAATATTACCTAATTATTCCGAACGATACACTTTAAGAGCTTCCACGTTTGCTAAAGCATTAAAATGGCTAGTTAGTGTAATTATATATTTGATCATAGTAATTCTAATTTTACGTCAGTTAGGAGCATTATCTAATATAGTAACCGTAATTTTAGGAGTGGTAAGCTTAGGAGTTTCTCTAAGCGCACAAAACTTAATTAAAGATTTTATTAATGGTTTTTTGATTTTATTTGAAGATCAATATGCAGTAGGAGATTGGATTGCGATCGATAATTTAGAAGGTAACGTAGAAAACGTTAATTTACGTATGACACAATTAAGAAATCTAGAAGGAGAATTAATAACTATTCCTAATGGTTCTATTGGTAGAGTAAGAAATATGTCTAATGGTTGGTCTAGAGTTAGATTTGAGTTAGAAGTAAATTATAATTCTGATGTAGATTACGTTATGGATGTAATGAAACAAATAGCTTGTGAAATGTATGAAGATCCTAACTGGCAAGAATTATTGCTCGAACCACCTGAAATGCTAGGAGTAAATAATTTAGCTCATACAGGGATACGAATTTTAATTTTAATTAAAACTAAACCTCTAGAGCAATGGCCAGTTGCTCGTGAATATAGACGACGTTTAAAACAAGTATTTGATCAACAAGACATTAATATTGGTATTCCTCAACAAGTAATATTTGTTAACCATAAACAATAATTACAACCCGACCAGATAACCAGGCAAATTTATATATCATTTCAAAGGACTCATGAGGTTGTACCTATAGCAGTGACCGCAGTGGTGTTAACAACATTGATCACTAACTTTTCCCCCCAACCCCCCTTACCAAGGGGGGCTTTTCATCATTTTTGTCAACATCTATTGGCGAGCTTGCTATAACTCCTGCCTCCTGCCCTCTGCCTCCTGCCTCAAAAGGATAACCTTTGTACCTCACCAGCCTTAAAAAGGCTATATATTTATATTACATATTGAGAATTTGGGCGATCGCTCAAAAAAAAGTAAACAATAGGAAATAAAAAACAATCTCTTCTACTATATTTAAAACTACAAAAACAATTATGAATAAATCAGAGCTATTAAAAAACCTAGAGAAATTGATTCCAGCTCAATTTGATCGTATAGTATGTATATTAGATGTACCAGTAGAGTTATTACCATCTGAAAACGTACCTCAGACAAAGAGAGCGATCGCATTAATAAACTTAGCTGAATCCTCTCAACCAAGAGGGATTAGTTTAGAAAAGATAGAGGAAGCTTTAAAAACAGAGGGATTAGACTCAATACAACCACAGATAACAGATAACTTACCCAAAAGTGGTGTAATTAAATTTGTTGGTAGAGAGGAAGCCTGGTCAGAATTATATAGTAAGTTACAAACTACAGATAGAATCGCCCTGACTACCCTAACAGGTATGGGAGGTATTGGTAAAACAGAATTAGCCCTACAATACGCCCTAGCCGCTAGAGAAAAGAAACTCAAGAATACTTATAATGGGGGAATTTGTTGGGTGAATGTGGCCGATATAGGGAATGTGGGTATACAGATACTTAACTTCGCTAAAAACTCTCTAAAAATTCCTATTCCCGACGAAGGAGAAGAAAAAGAAAGAGTTCAACTATGTTGGCGTATTTGGCAACCAGGAGACACCCTGATTATTTTTGATGATGTGCGCGATTATGACCAGATTTATGACTTCTTGCCTCCTCAACAGAATCGTTTCAAAGTAATTATCACCACAAGACAGCAAATACTAGCGAATAATCTTCAAGTAGTAGCTTTAAAAGTTTTAAAAGAAGAAGCAGCATTAGAGTTAATTAAATCTTTTATTGGTGGAGATAGAGTTAATAATGAACTAGAAGCAGCTAAAGCCCTCTGTAAAGACCTCGGTTACTTACCCCTAGGAATAGAATTAGTAGCTACATTTCTCAAACGGCGAAATCGGTGGTCTATAGAAAAAATGCGCCAGCGTTTAAAAGAAGAACAATTGAGCGCTAAATTCCTAGAGGAAACTACTAGAGAAATGACCGCCACCAAAGGAGTAAAAGCAGCCTTTGAGATTACTTGGGCAGAATTACCAGAAACAGCTCAAAACTTAGCTATGTATATGAGTTTGTTTGCCTTAGCACCTATTCCAGATAATTTGATTCAAGGAATCAGTGAAATAGAAGATGAAGATGAATTAGAAGAAATAGTAGAAGATTATTTAGTTAACTTCAGTTTACTCAAAGATGCAGGAGAATCTAGCTATGAAATCCACACTCTAATTCGTCAGTATTTCAGAGCTAAATTAGAAGCATCCCAATTAGCTGTCACTGCTAAAGAAAGATACTGTGAGTTAATGGTAAGTTTGGCACAAAATATCCCTCAGACCTTAACTCAATTACAGATACAAGAAATTAGTCCTTTTATTCCTCATCTGGAAATAGCAGCAGAGGAACTAAATCAACACTTAGAAGCTGAGAATTTAATTGGGCCTTATGTGGGAGTAAGCAGTTATTACAAAGAACAAGGACTCTATCAATCAGCAGCATCTTGGATGGAGCAATGTTTATCCATAGCTGAAAAAAGATTAGGACCAGACCACCCTGATGTGGCACAAAGCCTCAATAATTTAGCACTTTTATACCAAAGTCAGGGGCGCTACCCTGAGGCAGAACCCCTCTATATCAGGGCCCTCAACCTTTGTGAAACCCTCCTAGGACCAGACCACCCCTTTGTGGCAACTAGCCTCAATAATTTAGCTGAATTGTACCGAAGTCAGGGGCGCTACCCTGAGGCAGAACCCCTCTATATCAGGGCCCTCAACCTTAGAGAAACCCTCCTAGGACCAGACCACCCTGATGTGGCACAAAGCCTCAATAATTTAGCAGGTTTGTACGAAAGTCAGGGGCGCTACAGTGAGGCAGAACCCCTCTATATCAGGGCCCTCAACCTTAGAGAAACCCTCCTAGGACCAGACCACCCTGATGTGGCACAAAGCCTCAATAATTTAGCAGGTTTGTACGAAAGTCAGGGGCGCTACCCTGAGGCAGAACCCCTCTATATCAGGGCCCTCAACCTTAGAGAAACCCTCCTAGGACCAGACCACCCTGATGTGGCACAAAGCCTCAATAATTTAGCAGGTTTGTACGAAAGTCAGGGGCGCTACCCTGAGGCAGAACCCCTCTATATCAGGGCCCTCAACCTTTATGAAACCGTCCTAGGACCCGACCACCCCTTTGTGGCAACTAGCCTTAATAATTTAGCTGAATTGTACCGAAGTCAGGGGCGCTACAGTGAGGCAGAACCCCTCTATATCAGGGCCCTCAACCTTAGAGAAACCCTCCTAGGACCAGACCACCCGGATGTGGCAACTAGCCTCAATAATTTAGCTGCTTTGTACCGAAGTCAGGGGCGCTACCCTGAGGCAGAACCCCTCTATATCAGGGCCCTCAACCTTTGTGAAACCCTCCTAGGACCAGACCACCCCTCTGTGGCAACTAGCCTTAATAATTTAGCTCTTTTGTACTATAATCAGGGGCGCTACCCTGAGGCAGAACCCCTCTATATCAGGGCCCTCAACCTTGATGAAACCCTCCTAGGACCAGACCACCCGGATGTGGCAAGTAGCCTCAATAATTTAGCTGGTTTGTACCGAAGTCAGGGGCGCTACAGTGAGGCAGAACCCCTCTATATCAGGGCCCTCAACCTTAGAGAAACCCTCCTAGGACCAGACCACCCGGATGTGGCAACTAGCCTCAATAATTTAGCTGCTTTGTACGAAAGTCAGGGGCGCTACCCTGAGGCAGAACCCCTCTATATCAGGGCCCTCAACCTTAGAGAAACCCTCCTAGGACCAGACCACCCGGATGTAGCAACTAGCCTCAATAATTTAGCTGGATTGTACCGAAGTCAGGGGCGCTACCCAGAGGCAGAACTCCTCTCTCGTACAGCGATTCGTATTGCTACCGAAACCTTAGGAGAAAATCATCCTAATACTCAAACATGTATTGGTAACTATCAACAAATGCTCCTGCAATTACCTGAAGAAGAATTAAAAGCAATGGTATCTGAGGAGTTTTATCAAGCAATTATCAGAATTAAACAATCATCTCAATAACAGGTTTGGGATTCCACTTGGTACATTAGTATTAGTATTTTAACTACATTTATAGTTTGTAGGTTGGGTTGAGGAACGAAACCCAACATTCAATTATACTAACAGCAAAGCACCAGTACAATTGGGTAAAGAGGCAAGATTTGAGTTAACCCAACCTACCGGGAGTGCGATCGCCTTTATTCCCTGGTGCGCTATGACTTAAAGTGTGAAATCTTAATATCTCTATTGGACTCTAGTCCAACTACGAACCTACCGGGAGTGCGATCGCCCTTATTCACTGGTGCACTATGACTTAAAGTCTGAAATCTTAATGTCTCTATTGGACTCTAGTCCAACTACGAACCGACAAGGAGTGCGATCGCCCTTATTCACTGGTGCCCTATGACTTAAAGTGTGAAATCTTAATGTATCTATTTGGACTAAAGTCCAACTACGAACCTACCGGGAGTGCGATCGCCTTTATTCCCAGGTGCGCTATGACTTCAAGTGTGAAATTTTAATGTCTCTATTGGACTCTAGTCCAACTACGAACCTACCGGGAGTGCGATCGCGTTTATTCACTGGTGCGCACAAAACAACAAAATATTTGTTCATCAATTTAATCAAACGGGCAGTTTAGTAGGGTGCGTTAACGAAGTGTAACGCACCATAACTTAATGATTCTACACCAGGAGAAAAAATGGTCTTTGACCTGAAATTAGTACATAAGTTCTGGTGGAAGATCTGAGGTACTTGAGTAGGGGCGCTCATACTTGCGCCCTAAATCAATTGGATTTGGTGCTTTACGCTTTTAATAACAAATAAGCGATCGCCTTCGGGATACCTTACTCGGTGCGCATTACTTCTTTTACTCATTACTCAACTATAGGCGATCGCCTTCGAGATACCTTACGCGGTGTGCAAAAGACAACTAAATATTTGTTTATCAATTGGATTTGGTGCGTTACGCGCTCCGCGCACTTCACACCCTACTGGTCTATTCCCGTATTCTCACATCACTTGCACCTGTAGTAGGGGCGCAAGGCTTGCGCCCTAAATAAGCTCATACTTGCGCCCTAAATCTATTGGATTTGGTGCTTTACGCAATAACAAATAAGCGATCGCCTTTGGGATACTTTACTCGGTGGGCATTACTTCTTTTACTCATTACTCAACTATAGGCGATCGCCCTTATTCACTGGTGCGCTATGACTTAAAGTGTGAAATTTTAATGTCTCTATTGGACTAAAGTCCAACTACGAACCGACAAGGAGTGCGATCGCTATTCTTACTCAAACCTTAGGAGAAAATCATCCCAATACTCAAACATGTATTAGTAACTATCTACAAATGCTCCTGCAATTACCAGAAGAAGAATTAAAAGCAATGGTATCTGAGGAGTTTTATCAAGCAATTATCAGAATTAAACTATAAATTCATAAGATGGCGCTCTGAAAAAAGCTAAACGATTTTATTATCTCCGGCTTTATTTTACAGAGGAATATCCTGAACCCACATTAGATGAGAGGAGAGAGTATCACGAGAAAGTGCGTTGAAAAATCGTTCATCTGCCGTCACCATTTGACATTTATGAGTTACAGCTAAGGCAAGATAAACACAATCATAGACTGCTTGGTCAACTCTCGTGGCTATCTCTAAAGCCATCGACATCAAAGGCATAGAAGGACAAACCTGTAAATCGCCATAAATTAGGACATTTAAATCGTTTTGAGCCTCTTTGAGTGTCATTTCACCACGTCGAATCCTTTTCCAAAGAATATTGCCAATTTCTGGAAAAAAGAAATCAGGAACTAATAAAGAATAGTCATCATTTAATAGACGTAGAGCAGCCTCTGAATGAATTTCAGACAAAACCCATTTTATTCCCACATTGGCATCAACTACAAATAAAATCAACAATTTCTATCCTCTCGTAATAGTTCAACGCTATCACTAAAAACTTTTTCTCCGTGTTGAGCGCGGGCTTGAGTTAGTTGAGAACGCCAATTCTCCCTTGTTGAAGGAATGGGGGTAGAAACAGTAGGGGTAGGCTGAAAAACTACTAATACCTCTAGCTCTACATCTTTAATCTCTGGCGGCATCTGTACTTGTAAGATCCCATCGGAGCCAATATGAGTTTTTAACTGAAGACTTTTCATCTTTTTGATTTTTCTCCTTAACAATTTCTTTCTCGATTATTACCATATTTTTTCTCACTGAGATAAAAAATTAGCCCGGTGAACACTTTACTTAATTATCCGACTCAATTTGATGGCGAAGTTTGTTTTCATAGATTTCGTCACCAAGTCGAGCAAATTCTTCTTTGCTGTATCCAGGTTGTCTAAATTCCATCGGCTTAAGTTAACATTTACGACTACAAATTCATCTTAACTCAATTAAGAAGCACAAGAGGCGATCGCCTATAGTTGAGTAATGAGTTTTGAAGTAAGGAGTAATGAGTAAAAGAAGTAATGCGCACCGCACGCTTCACACCCTATTGGTCTATTCCCGTATTCTCACATCACTTGCACCTGTAGTAGGGGCGCAAGGCTTGCGCCCTAAATAAGCTCATACTTGCGCCCTAAATCTATTGGATTTTGTGCTTTACGCAATAACAAATAAGCGATCGCCTTCGGGATACTTTACTCGGTGGGCAAAAGACAACTAAATATTTGTTCATCAATTGGATTTGGTGCGTTACGCGCTTCGCGCACTTCACACCCTACTAGCTACTAGCTTTAGTCCAACTACGAACCTACCTGGAGTGCGATCGCCCTTATTCCCTGGTGCGCTATGACTTAAAGTGTGAAATCTTAATATCTCTATTTGGACTAAAGTCCAACTACGAACCTACCTGGATTGCGATCGCCTATAGTTGAGTAATGAGTAAGGAGTAAGGAGTAATGAGTAAAAGAAGTAATGCGCACCGCACGCTTCATACCCTACTGGTCTATTCCCGTATTCTCACATCACTTGCACCTGTAGTAGGGGCGCAAGGCTTGCGCCCTAAATTTCGGGATACCTGACGCGGTGCGCACAAAACAACTAAATATTTGTTCATCAATTGGATGTGGTGCGTTACGCGCTTCGCACGCTTCACACCCTACTGATTTAAATATTGATTCATTAATTTAAGTAGATATAAAATAAAAAAGCCCAAATCTACTTTACAGAAGAAATGGACTTTTATTTTTTAGAAGACCCGAGTTAGATTTGCGGTGCCTTAACTACGGAGTGTAAATCTTCTATTGGGTGCCGAGAAATTTCTTGAGTTAGACTTGGTACAGAATTTCTGGCATTGAGAGTTAACTGACTAATAGTCGCATCGTAAATCTGAGTCACAATTTTTGGATATAGTCCAATGCCGATGATGGGAACTAACAAAGAAGCGATAATAAATACTTCCCGAGGTTCTGCATCTACTAATTCTTGATGTTCTACTAACTCTTTATTTTCAGGTCCATAGAGTATTTCTCTCAGCATAGATAAGAGGTAAATTGGAGTCAAAATCACTCCCACAGCAGCTAAAAAGACAATAGTTACCTTAAATGCTGGATTGTAGGCATCGCTGGTAGCAAAACCAATAAATACCATTAATTCCGCTACAAAACCACTCATACCCGGCAAAGCTAGAGAAGCTAGAGAACAAGTAGTCCACATAGCAAATACTTTCTTCATTTTTTTACCTACACCGCCCATTTCATCCAGCATCAGAGTATGGGTACGGTCGTATGTACATCCCACCATGAAAAAGAGACTAGCACCAATGAGACCATGAGAAATCATTTGTAGCATAGCACCACTAGTACCTAAATCGGTAAAAGAACCGAGACCAATTAGGACAAAACCCATGTGTGAGATAGAAGAATAGGCGATTTTACGTTTAAGATTCCGTTGAGCAAAAGAAGTTAGAGCTGCATAAATAATATTTACGACACCCAGAATTACTAAAACTGGAGCAAAAACTGCGTGGGCATCGGGAAGCATTCCTACATTCATTCTCAATAAAGCATAACCACCCATTTTCAAGAGAATTCCTGCTAGAAGCATGTGGGCAGGAGCTGTAGCTTCTCCGTGTGCGTCTGGTAGCCAAGTATGGAGAGGAAAAATAGGTAGTTTAACACCGTAGGCAATTAAGAAGCCACCGTAGAGTAATAGCTGTAAATTAAGAGGGTAATCTTTGGCGGCTATTGACTGCATATCAAAAGTCACATTATCTCCATAGAAAGCCATAGTCAAAGCAGCTACCAGGATAAAAAGAGAGCCTCCTGCGGTGTAGAGAATAAATTTAGTGGCTGCATAGAGACGTTTTTTCCCACCCCAAATGGAGAGAATGAGATACACAGGGACTAATTCTAATTCCCATACGAGGAAAAACAATAAGATATCCTGTACAGCGAAAACGGCGATTTGACCACCATACATAGCCAGCATGAGGAAGTAGAATAACTTGGGTTTAAAAGTAACTGGCCAAGCTGCCATGGTTGCTAGGGTAGTGATAAAGCCTGTGAGTAAAATCAAAGGCATAGATAAACCGTCAGCGCCTACAGACCAATTTAAGTCTAATTGGGGTACCCAAGCGTAACTTTCACTTAGTTGTAAACCGGAAGTTTCTAAGTCATAACCGGAGTAAAAGGCGTAAACAATGAAAATAAAATCAATTAAGCCAACAATCAGAGCGTACCACTTTACTGTTTTACCGTCCTTGTCTGGGATTATCGGTATAAACAGGGCAGCAACAATGGGAAATAAAATAATTGTTGTTATCCAAGGAAATGTTGTCATAGCAGTTTTAATTTAATAACAAGTACATTCTAAACAGGAATTGAGTAAATTACCCAATTCCTTAACTTTTAAATTAGATTAGGCTGAAAACAATTACAAAACCTAATACTGCTGCAAAAACAATCAGGGCATAGAATTGAGCCCGGCCATTTTCTAGATATTTAAGACCTTCGCCCCCGACTAGGGTAGCTAAACCAGTTAAATTAACTGCTCCATCAACAACACGATAGTCAACTTCTAGAATTTGTCGAGCTAAACGACGAGAACCTTTGACAAAAACGCGATCATAAACATCATCAAAGTACCACTTATTGAGAGAGAAGCGATAGAGAGCAGGGAATTTAGATGCGATCGCCCCTGGGTCAATTTTGTGTTGAGAGTACATTAAGCCTGCTAGGGCGATCCCAATCAAGGCAATACCCACAGAACTTCCGCCCATAATCAGAAACTCTGTCCAGTCGAATTCTCCTGACACTTCCGCCACTGTTTCTCCTGGTGCGAAGATAAACTCTTCAAAGGCATTTGCCCAGGGTTTACCTACCCATCCAATCAAAAAGGAAGGAACAGCTAGTACTAGGAGTGGTAGAGACATAGATAGGGGGGATTCGTGGGGGGTCTCACTATGATGACCATGGTCTTCCTCATGACTTGCCAATTCTTCTACATCCATGGCACCTGGTCCAAAAGCTGGTGTGCCCATTACCTGTTGACGGCTAGTTTCGTCATTGCCGCGAAACTCTCCTTCAAAGGTCATAAAATACATTCTGAACATATAGAAAGCGGTCAATCCTGCTGTCAGCCATCCTACTAACCATAAAGCTGGATTTGCCTCAAAGGCTAAACCGAGGATTTCGTCTTTTGACCAAAAGCCAGCGAAGGGGGGAATCCCACAAATTGCCAAATTACCGACTAAAAAGGCCAGCCAGGTAATTGGCATAAACTTCCGTAAGCCGCCCATAACTCGCATATCTTGGGCTAAAGTTGGGTTATGTCCTACCACCTCTTCCATGCCGTGGATTACTGAACCGGAGCACAAAAAGAGCATGGCTTTGAAATAGGCGTGAGTCATCAAATGGAATAAACCTGCACTATAGGCACCAATACCCATAGCCATCACCATGTAACCAAGTTGAGAGATAGTGGAGTAGGCGAGACCCTTTTTGATATCGTTTTGGGTTATGGCAATAGTTGCACCCAAAAAGGCAGTAAAACAGCCAGTCCAGGCAATAATTGTCATCACTGTGGGGAGATGTTCAAATACTGGGTACATTCTGGCTACGAGGAATACTCCTGCCGCTACCATAGTTGCTGCGTGAATTAGGGCAGAAATAGGGGTAGGACCCTCCATGGCATCGGGTAACCATACATGCAGGGGAAATTGAGCTGATTTAGCTACTGGTCCCAAAAATACCAAAACTGCGAACAGGGTAGCCATGGTGGCACTCAAACCCCCAGAGGTAACTAGGGATTCTAGGCGTTCGCCGATTTCGCCGAATTCAAAACTCCCTGTAGCCCAATACAATCCCAACATACCCAATAGTAAACCGAAGTCACCGACGCGGTTAGCTACAAAAGCTTTTTGACAGGCATCCGCTGCCGCCGGGCGATCGTACCAAAAACCTATCAACAGGTAGGAACACATACCCACCAATTCCCAAAAGATATAAACTTGTACTAAGTTAGGGCTGATGACTAAACCCAACATAGAAGAGCTAAACAAGCTCAAATAGGCGTAGAAGCGTACATAACCTGGGTCGTGGGCCATATAGCCATCGGTGTATATCATCACCAAAAATGCTACTGTAGTCACGATTACTAGCATTAGGGAGCTGAGATGGTCGATGCTATAACCCATTGATAGATGAAAATTTCCCGCCGCTGCCCATTCAAACATCTGGGTATAATTTTCATGTCCGTGAAGTTGACTCCACAACAGAGCGATAGAAAGTACCATCGCTCCTCCCGTCAGAAATAGAATCAAAAACGCATTTAAGCTGCGTAAACTGCTGGTAAATTTCCCAAAAGATATTAATCCGAGACCCACTAATGTGGCTCCTACTAGGGGTAAAACTGGTATTAACCAGGCGTATTGATAAAGTGGTTCCATGATTGATTTTTAATAACTATAGTTTGTTCACTCAGTTTCTATATTATTCTTTTTAAAACAGCAATATAGATTTAGATTATATCTACTAGAGAATTTTGGCACAAATTAAAAGTTTTCACCGTTTACTAATTTTCAAAATCGGGAGCGTAGGATCCTAGTAAATCGCTAATTTGACCTAAAACATTTTTACTAAAAGTATTGCTCGCAGCGATTGGTCGGCCATCTCTTTGTGGTTTCATCAAATAGCGTTTTATCCCCTCACCCACTTGTTGTGTAATTAGGCTATTTAACTCATCTTTAGCTTTTTCTCTTTGATAATTTGCTCCTTCTTCCGTGGTGGCATAAAGAGGCGGTAGTCTGTTTAAAGCGTATGCTGCTATATCCCCTACTTCTAATTTACAGTTGGTAGCTGCTTCAATTTGGGCGATTCTGGTCAAAGATTCACTTAAAACTAGTTCCTCCATAACATTAATAAAATGTTTACGAGGCATCGCCACAATTTCTCCTGTCAATAAAGCTCCCATCAATTTATCTAAAGCCATGTATTCTTCTGGTGAAAGTTCTGTAGCGTGCTCACAGATTTTTCCCACTTCTGCTTCCATACTGGGAGTTAAATAGCCATTGGCAAAAGCTTGTTCTACTATTTTTTGAATATCCATATATCTTCTATCTATTTTCTCTTAATCTATACCTTCAAAGCGCCAAGGAACCGGATCTACGGCTACTCCATTTACATATAAACCCCAATGTAAATGAGGTCCTGTGGAAGCCCCTGTAGATCCTACTGTACCAATTTGTTGCCCTGCTTTAATTTCAGCTCCTTCTTGAACATAAATGTCCTCTAGGTGTAAAAATATGCTCAATACACCTTGACCATGATCTATTCCCACTGTGTTTCCGTGTACATCAAAACCTTCTGACACTTTTCCTACTAGAGCAATTTTACCATTGGCTGGGGCAAACACTGGTGAACCTAAATCTCCTGCATAGTCTACACCTCGATGATAGTAATTTTCAGCAAATTTTCCATTGATATAACGCTGTACTCCAAATAACGCTGAAACTCTTGCCGGACTTGGACGTAAAAATTTACCTGACCACAGTTTTTCTGGAGTTACTAGATTTTTAAATTCTCTCACTCGCTCTAATTCTATGGTTGTTGCTGGTTTCGCTGCTGCCCCGGTGAGAAGTATGCTTTGAGTGGGAAATTGGCGATCTTCTAACCATATCCCTAAATTTTTCTCCCCCTCTTCTGTAACTATTCGTATCACTTTTTTCCCTGGAGTATCTAGAGGAGTGGTTGGGATCAATGCCCTATATGTATTCTCTCTATCTGCCATGGGAAAAACCGGATAATCCTTCTCTTCTACTGATACAGTGGGTAATGAACTGTTTTGACTACTTTCCTCGACAATAACACTTATGGTATCCCCTAATTCAGCTTTTTCTGGTAATAACTGTACCTTCAATGCTAGTACCGGGTAACTGACTAGGATTAACAGCATACTTGTTGCTAATGATAGTATTAAAGCTTTTGGTAATTTCATAACTCAAGTTTTGGGTTTTAGAAAAACGATAGCTTGGCGCCATACTAATACATTTTGATTATCAGATGACAATAAACATATACATTGTTGATCTTGCCAAATAATTCTCCCTTTAACTACATCTGTTGTGATCAATTTTAACTCTACTGGTGTTTTTTCCATAATTAGAGTTTGAACTTGACGTATACTAGGTAAACTTGTATCTAATTCATTCATGATAAAATATGGTAATTGAGTTTGCTAAATATCAGGGATTGGGAAACGATTTTATTCTGATTGATAATCTTCATCAACAGACCCCTATTCTGACCCCCGCCGAAAGTAAAAAATTGTGCGATCGCCATTTTGGTATTGGTGCCGATGGAGTTATTTTCGCTCTTCCAGGAAATAGTGAAGGCGAGTATACTATGCGTATCTATAACTCTGATGGTTCAGAACCAGAAATGTGCGGCAATGGCATTCGCTGTTTAGCTAAGTTTATCGCTGATTTGTCCCCAGTCAAGCAACCAATTTATCAAATTAACACTTTAGCTGGGTTAATTACTCCTGAGATTCAAAGCAATGGCCAAGTAAAAGTTGATATGGGTATCCCTCGTTATACTGCTGGGGCTATTCCTACTACTTTAACTAGTTCTGAGTCTAAAGTAATTAATCAGCCTTTGGAAATCGCTGGGAAAAATTGGTCAGTAACTTGCGTTAGTATGGGTAATCCTCATTGCATTATATTTGTAGAAAATGTAGATGCCATTCCCCTAGAGGAATTAGGACCATTATTTGAACATCATACTGCATTTCCTCAACGCATCAATACCGAATTTATCCAAGTAGTAAATTCTAACTATCTGAAAATGCGGGTTTGGGAAAGAGGTGCCGGGATTACTTTAGCCTGTGGTACTGGGGCCTGTGCTTCTGTAGTGGCTGCCGTCTTAACAGGAGTAGCTGAATCTAATTGTACTGTAGAACTACCGGGAGGTTGTTTAACTATTGAATGGTCACAACTAAATGGTAAAGTATACATGACTGGTCCTGCTGAAAAAGTTTTTACGGGAATTCTTCCTTTTAGTTAAGTATGATGACGCAACCTCAACTATCCATTGTTACACCTACACGAGAGGGATTTTCTCAACACTGGTTAACAGAATTACTAAAAATAAGAGGTAATGTGGAGTTAATTCTGGTACATCCTCCAGGATACTCCCCTAATCCCGTGGCAGATGTGCGTTTGCAACAAATTGTTAGTCCCATAAGAGGTGAAATTATACAACGCCTCACAGGACTATTTAATGCTAAAGGTAAATATATTTTGACGATTAATTGTGATGAATATATCACCCCAGATATCTTGAGCATAACTGTGGCCTATTTTGAAAAATTTCCTGAAAGCTGGGTATTTAGACTGCGTCGCCAAAGCTTTGATTTTGATGATAAAGTCAGCTTAGAACAACCCTGGTTAAGTGTGGGAGAAATTGAAAATTGGCCATTACAACCTATGCCTATTGCCCCGATAGATAATCCTCTAGATTTAGGATTATTGTGGCGCGATCGCCTAGATCATCATGGCAGACATACAGAAAACTTCGATAAAAAAGTCTGGCAAAATCATTTAGTCCAAGCCAGTATAGTTGAACTAGCTCAACTATTTTCTCTCATCGGTCCTATCAAGTATATCCCTTTTTGGTGCTTAGATAGATTCTTGGGTTTATTTATTCAAGCCAAATTCTATCAAAAAAACAAAATTATTGGCCATGTATTTTCTGACGGTGTCGAACAAATTAGAATAGAAGCAAATCCCCCAGAATATCGTAAAAAGATGCGATTTTATTTCCTAGCAGAAATCTTGTTAATCAAACATTTTCCTCGTTCTGGTTATTTTTGGAATCTAAATATTTCTCAAATAAAAGCAATACCCACAAGAGCAATAGGGTTTTTGGGTAGAAACCTCTTCAAAAATAAAACAATCTCTAGTAAATTAGAAACTAGCAAATAAATCAGGGATTTTCAGTAATTATGGAAATAATTAAAACCGACATAGATGATGTATTAATTATAGAACCAAAAGTTTTTGGAGATGACAGAGGCTTTTTCCTAGAAAGTTTTAACCAAAAAGCATTTACAGAATTAACAGGAGTTAAAGATAATTTTGTCCAAGATAATCACTCCCGTTCTAAACAAAATGTTTTACGAGGTTTACATTACCAAATTCAACAACCTCAAGGGAAACTAGTAAGGGTTGTTGTAGGCAGCATCTATGATGTAGCTGTGGATATTAGGAAAAATTCTCCTAATTTCGGTAAATGGGTAGGTTGTGTACTTAGTGCCGAAAATAAGCGACAATTTTGGGTCCCGGCAGGCTTTGCCCATGGTTTTTTGGTAACTTCAGAATTTGCTGAAGTTCTCTATAAAACTACCGATTACTATGCACCTCAGCACGAACGGAGTCTACTATGGAACGACAAAGACTTGGCTATTGATTGGCCAATAGATACAAATCCGATTATTTCTAACAAAGATGCTCAAGGACAAAAATTTGCCGAGGCTGAAGTATTTTCATGAGTAACAAAATTTTATTAATAGGTAGTCAGGGACAATTGGGAAGAGAGTTAGAACCTCTACTGACAAATATAGGTTCCCTAATATCTCTCAGCAGAAATGAATTAGATTTAACTCAACCAGATTTAATCACAAAAGTAATTACTGAAGAAAAACCCCAAATAATTATCAATGCTGCCGCCTACACAGCAGTAGATAAGGCAGAAACAGAAACGGATATAGCTAATACAGTCAATGGAGTCGCTCCTGGGGTAATGGCAACGGCAGCAGCAAAAATCAATGCCAGCTTAATTCATGTTTCCACTGATTATGTATTCGACGGCAGCAAAAATACCCCTTATCTAGAAACAGATACTCCTAACCCCCTAGGCGCCTATGGTAAATCTAAACTCCAAGGAGAACAAGAAATTCAACAAACTAATGCTCACTATTTGATTCTGAGAACAGCTTGGGTATATGGTGTTTATGGAAAGCAGAATTTTGTGAAAACTATGCTGCGTCTAGCTAAAGACAGGGAAGTACTTAAGATAGTTAGTGACCAGGTGGGCACACCATCTTGGGCCGGAGATATTGCCGAGGCAATAGTCTCTTTAGCTAAGTTAAATTTAGATCCTCTTTATAAATCGCCCTCAGGCATATATCATTTTACCAATAGTGGAGTAGCTAGTTGGTACGATTTCGCGATCGCTATTTTTGCTGAGGCAGCTAAACGCGGCTACCAATTGCAAATCAAGGAGGTTATCCCAATTACTACAGCAGAATATCCTACCCCCGCTCAAAGACCAGCTTATTCGGTACTCTCTAATCGTAAACTAAATGAAGTTTTGGGAAACTATCCTCCCTACTGGCGTGATTCACTCTTAACAATGTTAGACCAACTCTTAACTAAGGAAAATTTATGAAGGCATTAATTCTTTCTGGCGGTAAAGGCACAAGATTAAGACCGTTAACTTATACTGGAGCTAAACAATTGGTGCCTGTAGCTAATAAACCAATCCTGTGGTATGGAATTGAGGCTATAGTTGCGGCAGGAATTACCGAAATTGGCATTATTATTAGTCCTGAAACTGGAGACGAGGTAAAGGCAAAAACTGGTGATGGGGAAATGTTTGGCGCGAAAATTACCTATATTCTCCAAGACCAACCCGCAGGATTAGCCCATGCAGTGAAAATAGCTCGGAATTTTTTGGCTGATTCTCCTTTTATTATGTATTTGGGAGATAATCTCATCGCTGATGATCTTAAGAGTTTTAGTAATAGTTTTCAAGAAAAGCAATTAGATGCTTTGGTTTTGTTGCGGGCTGTTTCTAATCCTACTGCTTTTGGGGTCGCTGAATTGGATCAAGAGGGGAATTTAATTAGATTGGTAGAAAAACCCAAAGATCCTCCCTCTAATTTAGCTTTAGTCGGTATTTATTTCTTTAATAAGAGTATACATGAAGCTATTGATAAAATTCAACCTTCAGCTAGAGGTGAATTAGAAATTACCGATGCCATAGATATGCTAATTACTACTAAAAAACAAGTCCAAGCGCGTCAACTTCAAGATTGGTGGCTGGATACTGGGAAGAAAAATGATCTTCTAGAAGCTAATCGCATCATTTTAGATACTCAGTTAGAATCAAAACAATTGGGAATCGTCGAAGCTGATAGTCAAGTCATTGGTAGAGTCTCCATCGGTAATAACTCCCGCATTATTAACAGCACTATTCGTGGTCCTGTAATAATTGGAGATAATTGTCATATCGAAAATTCCTTTATCGGACCCTATACTAGTGTCGGTAATCAAGTTAATCTTTTTGAAATTGACATAGAACATAGTGTACTTTTAGAGGGGGCAAAAATCTCAGGAATTCAACAACGGATTGTTGATAGTGTAGTCGGTCAACGGGCCAAATTAGAGTTAGCACCTCAACGTCCTAAGGCTTTACGTTTTATGATTGGTGATGATTCACAAGTAGAACTTGTATAATTAGTTAAATAGTTATGGAAAGAAAACAGCGTCGAATTTTGATTACAGGGGGAGCAGGATTTATAGGATCTAATTTTGTCCATCACTGGTGTAAGGAATACACCTCCTTAGGCGATCGCGTGGTGGTATTAGATGCCTTAACCTATGCCGGGAATCCTGCCAACCTAGAGGGGTTAGAAGCTAATCCTAACTTTCGTTTTGTGAAGGGGAATATCTGTGATAGTGAATTAGTAACTAATCTGTTGCAGGAAGAAGAGATAGATACTGTAGCCCATTTAGCAGCAGAATCCCATGTAGATCGCTCAATTTTGGGACCAAAGGCTTTTATAGAAACTAATGTGATGGGAACATTTACTCTACTAGAAAGCTTTCGTCATCACTGGGAAGGGAGAGGGAAAAATAGTGGCGATCGCTTCCTCCACGTTTCCACAGATGAGGTTTATGGTAGTTTAAGTAGTGATGATCCAGCTTTTAGTGAAACTACTCCCTATGCGCCTAATAGTCCCTATTCAGCCTCAAAAGCTGGGAGCGATCATCTTGCTAGAGCCTATTTTCATACCTACGGATTACCAACCATCATTACTAATTGCTCAAATAACTATGGACCCTTTCACTATCCCGAGAAACTAATTCCTTTGATGTGTATTAATATGCTGCTTGGGAAGCCCTTACCAGTGTATGGAGATGGCCAGAATATTCGGGACTGGTTATATGTAGGCGATCATTGTCAAGCCTTAGATGTAGTTATACACAAAGGGATACCAGGGGAAACCTACAATATTGGTGGCAACAACGAGGTCAAGAATATTGATTTAGTAAAACTTCTTTGTGAAATCATGAATAAATTAGCCGATAATTTACCCGTATCTCCTACCCAAGAGTTAATTACCTTTGTGAAAGACCGTCCTGGACATGATCGCCGCTATGCCATCAACGCCAGTAAAATTAAGCAAGATTTGGGATGGGAACCCCAAGAAACCCTGGAACAGGGTCTTCGTAAGACCGTAGCCTGGTATTTAGAAAATCAACAGTGGTGGCAACCACTACTATCTGAAGAATATCAATCTTATTACAGTTTAGTGTATAACTGATATTAAAATTAGATAAGGTAATAGGGGTCTCTTTTTTAGGCCCCTGCTTGTTTATAAATACAATTTCATATTAGTATAGATGGTATAGATGCTGCCTATGCTAAAAGATAACTGAGTTAGGAATTAGCTATTTGCTTTTTAATCCAAACGTTATAGGGAAGAGCAAAAACAGTACCTAAAATTACATAAGCAACAATTGACGGTACTGCTACAGTTAAATTATTTACTATAGCTAAATATAGAGCTAATCCGACATTGCGAGCAATAGTTGCTATAGCTAAAGTAGCACGAGTATCCAGGCGATCGCTCTCTTGTAAACCTCCCCAGAAATGACCAATTGCTAAACTAATAGATACAATAAGGGAGATCGCTAATCCCGCTAACCAACCTGCTTGAGGAATCAAATCTAAACTGATAATTAAGGCAAAGATAATCACGACAAAAAACAGAGTATTGGCTATATTAAAGAGTAAATTACCAATCTCTTCCCCTAAATCTGCGGATATTTTCTGAATAATTAACCCTAAACTTAACGGTAAAAACTGAACTGTTGCTATTTGCTTAGCAACTAACAAGAAATTATAATTTTCTATATTTACAGAAAAAACTATTGCAAAAGTAAATAAAGTTATTGGCGTCACAATAATCGCTAACAAAGATACAATTACTTGTAAACTAGCACTAAAACCGATATTGCCTCCAGCCATTAAAACCCTTTTAGTTAATAGAGGAGCGCCAGGAATAGCAGCTAATAAAACTAAGGCTATTTTGGTTCCCTCTCTTAAGTCAACAAGTGCTAAAACTAGAGATACTATGAGAGGAAATATCACTAGTACTGATAGTAAAGATTTAGCTAACCAAACTGGGTGATTTTTTAAGGTAGTAAAGTTTTTTAAGGGAATTTTTACTCCCATAGTTAACATAATCGTAAAAACTGTCAAGGCTATTAAATTACTAACAACTTTACTATTGAGAGTAATAATTTCTCTTAACTTTAATTCGTCAGTAAACAGAGGAATAAAAGCAGCTAAGCCAATAAATAATAAAATAATACCTACAGTAAACCCTTGTGACCATTTAGGCACATAGATAAATTTACGACTTTCGATATTTTTCAAAGTGCGCCAATGGGTAATCAAAGCGGCAGCTAAAGCAAATACTCCTAAAGCCATCAAACTGATACCTAAAACACGTTCTTCTGTGAGAGTATCAATGGATGTACCCGTTTTAGTTCTATCTAAATATTTGAAAAAACGATCAATTCCGAAACCAAAACTAATCATAGATAAAGCAGTACGAATCCAAGCCATTAGAGTTCTCTCTTGAGCAGCACGAGTCCTTTCACGGGCTAAATCTGTACGAGTTTCGGCTAAATCGTTTCTTTCTTGAGCTAATTGAGTTCTTTGAGAAGCAAGCTCATTATTACTCGGTAATGCTTCTTGAGACATATTGAAAAATAAATAAATTAATCGAGATTTTGAGCTAATTATAACAATGAAGTGGGGAGCTGATAGTTATAATAATTATTCAAAGTGCGATCACACTGAAGACTATTAATCAAAGAGCGATCGCATATCATCGGCGCATCCGGTTTATATACACCAGTTAAAAATGAGGTTCGTAGTTGGACTAAAGGTCCAAAAAACATAGCGCTATCCCCAGAGAATACTAATCTAATTGGATGTTAACTTCCTCAAGTTGACCAGTAAAATCAAAAGGAACTTGATATAGCAGTGACCGCAGTGGTGTTAACAACATTTATCACTAACTTTTCCCCCCCAACCCCCCTTACTAAGGGAGGCTTTTCATCATTTTTGTCAACATCTATTGGCTCATTGCTATAACTCTCAGTTACAGAAGTACCAGTATCAAAACCTACATCAAAAGTCTCATCAAGAGAGAGACGATTAGGTAAAGTTTTCTCAACTCTGCCTGTAGCCATTTTGCGATTATTAGCAAAAAGAGTCATCACACCTCCGGCAAAAGGTTTATC
This sequence comes from Johannesbaptistia floridana, assembly GCF_057440575.1. NCBI lineage: Bacteria > Bacillati > Cyanobacteriota > Cyanophyceae > Chroococcales > Cyanothrichaceae > Johannesbaptistia > Johannesbaptistia floridana. The sequence goes on along the minus strand of NZ_JALKVM010000068.1, from coordinate 4,437 downwards.
TGCATCGGTTTTATAAACAGCCTTAATAGTAACCTTCCCAGAAGGTAGTGATTCGGAAGAAACGATACTATACTCTTCAACACCAGCTAAGTTGTAATGATAGGCTAATTTACCATCTTTGATGTATAAACCATAGCCACCAAAACGTCCTCCGTGGGTTAGTAATACCCCTTCTGCACCTTCTGGAGGAATAGTGACATTAGCAGTTATGGTGTGACTTTTGTGTTTAACATCGGGTGCGGAACCTTCAGTAATTCTGAGTTGATCTGGATAAGTAAAATCACTACGTCCTGCTGCTAAACTGGGTCTTAAATCCACATTTAAACGTTCAGTTTTACGCCCATCCAGGGGAAGAACATTGTATTTAGCAGCTTCAGCGTAGAATAAATTTTTCATTTCTTGAACTTTTTCTGGCATTTGTGCTGCTAAATCAACTGCTTGAGAAAAATCTGACTCAATGTTATATAATTCCCAGTCGAGGTTTAAAACATCTTTTGCCGATGGGTTGGGATTCCAGGGAATATTATAAAAGGCACTAGCCATCCAACCATCATGGTAAATACCCTGATTACCCAACATCTCAAAGTATTGAGTATTGTGACGAGTTGAAGCCTCAGCATCATCGAAACTATAAACTAAACTGTTGCCTTCGAGGGGTTTTTGGGCAATGCCATTAATTTCTACGGGAAAAGTAATGCCTACGGTCTCTAAAATTGTGGGAGCGATGTCAATTACATGGGAAAATTGATAACGAGTTTCACCTTTGCTTTTAATACCATTAGGCCAACTAATTACCATACCATTACGAGTGCCACCAAAATGGGAGGCAATTTGTTTCGTCCACTGGAAGGGTGTATCCATTGCCCAGGCCCAAGCTGCTGGAAAATGGTTAAAATATTTATCTGTACCCAAATCATTAACAGCCGCTAATTTAGTTTCTAATTTTTCTTCAATGGCATTAAAGAAGGTATTTTCATTTAATAAGCCTTCTAAACCACCTTCAGCACTAGAACCATTATCACCAGCTATGTAAAATACTAGGGTATTGTCTAATTCTCCTAGTTTATCTATCGCTTCAATAACTCTTCCTACTTCATAGTCAGTTTGAGCGGTAAAACCAGCAAATACCACCATCATGCGAGCATATACTTTTTGCTCTTCTGGTGAAAGAGAATCCCAAGCGGGAAGAGATTCTGGACGAGGTGTTAACTTAGTGTCTGGAGGAATGACTTCTAGTTTTTTTCACATCTTCCACCAGTACTTCTATACTAAATTAACCTCAGAAAAAGTTCATTTCTCTTTAGTCTAAAATCGTAGCAAAGGTCATCCGCGGTCAACCAATTTTTAAGCGCGATCGCATTAATTCTTTAACTCATTACTTCCTCACTTCAAAACTTCAAGACTTCTTACTTCAAAACTCATTACTAATTACTCATTACTTCAAGACTCATATAGCCTTTTTAAGGCTGGTGAGGTACAAAGGTTATCCTTTTGAGGCAGGAGGCCCTACTTCAATATTTAACTAGAATTATTACTGAATTTTTAGATACTCTAAAAACTCTTTTAATTCTTCATCAGAAAGTAAATGTCGAGATTTTTTCCCATAAACTCGCGTAGTATATTCACGTCCTTGTTCTTTAGTCCACTTTAAGCGCTCCATGTGTAGATCAATTTGACTAATAGTTTCTGAGACAAAATCAGCATCATTTTCCGTTAATGTTGGCTCTAATGACGGTTGAGAATCAACTTGTTCATTTTCTCCATTGGTTTCTGGTTCTATATCTGTATAGTTAGTTAGCTCTAGACCATTATTTAACAGCAATGGAGGCTCATCAGTTGGTAATGGGGGGAGAGAATCAACTATATTAGTTGAAGTTTCTGGGAGAGATGTTGGGGACTGAGTCTGTAGATACCCTAAAAATTCTTTTAATTCTGCATGAGAAAGTTTTTTTCGAGTTTTTTTCCCATAAACTCGTGTAATATATTCACGTCCTTGTTCTTTAGTCCAGTTTAAGCGCTCCATGTGTAAGTCAATTTGACTAATAATTTCTGAGACAAAATCAGCGGTTGATGTTGGCTCTAATGACGATTGAGTCTCAGCTTGTTCATTTTCTCCATTGGTTTCTGGTTTTATATCTGTATTTATATCTGTGTGGTTATTTAACTCTAAATCATCCATTAAAACAGATGAAGACTGATTAGTTGGTAGTGGGGGAGTAAAATCAACCAGATTAGTTGGTGTTTTGGAGGAAGATGATAAGGGTTGAGGATTTTCTATAGGGGGTTTAATTTCTAGAGATGGTGTTAAGGGTTGAGGAAGTGATGATGGTTTTTCTTGATTTTCTGTGTTTGTTTCTAACCCTAAGTAAGTTAGCGCTCTTTCTAATGCGCGATCTTCTGCCGTTTCTATGGTGGTTGCTGCCGCTAAGGCGGTAGCTAAAATTTGTTGATCTACTTCAATAATAACTTTAACTATGTATTGTCCATGTTTAATCTTGATTAATTCACTGATTAAACTACCTTTGGGATATTGACGGCGAAATTGATTGATCATCTTTAACTAAATCTCAAATTTTTCTTGTTGATTTTTTGAACTAATTACTTGACACTGTATGTATGAAAATGAGGCTTGGGAAGGAACTGGCCTTGAACCCCTATTGTAAATTTTAGCAAATAACGTACATTTGTACTAACTAAAAACTAGAAAACTTAAAAATAAATAAAATGATGTAACCTGTGTTTAGATCATACTATAATAGTTGAATTAAATGAAAGTCAGAGTAGCTATAGGTTTCGAGGCATTAGGGGAGGGCGATCGCCCAATCACTGCTTGAAAAAATTTTACTCTTTTGATTTAATTTTAGTTAATTAGAATACTTTTTTTTTGGTAATTGCTTTTAAGCTAGAGAAAACTTAAACTGGTAAATATCGTCAAGGAGAGAGAGACTTGCTGGATTTTTTAAATAACTTATTATGGGGATCAGTACTAATAATAGTCCTAACTGTGATTGGGGTTATGTATACTGTTCGTTCTCGGTTTGTACAGTTTCGTTACTTTGGACGAATGTTCGCAATTTTTACCCAATCCTCCACAGAAGAATCAGGACAACTTAGTTCATTTCAAGCTTTAGCCTTAAGCGTAGCTGGTAGGGTAGGGGCGGGAAATATCGCCGGAGTAGCTGTCGCCCTTACTTTAGGGGGTCCTGGTGCTATATTCTGGATGTGGCTAATTGCTTTAATAGGAATGTCTACAAGTTTTTTTGAATGTAGTCTAGCACAGCTATTTAAGCGAGCAGAACCTGATGGAAGTTATCGCGGTGGTCCTGCCTACTACATGGAACAAGGACTAGGTAAAAAATGGATGGGTTCTTTATTTTCCATATTTTTACTAGTAACCTTTGGCTTTGGTTTTAATGCAGTTCAATCTTATACAGTAGCTGCATCTGTTGAAGATACATTCGGTTTACCAGCGAATATTACCGGATTTTCGTTAATGGTTTTAATTGGCTTAATCATTTTTGGTGGTGTTAAAAGAATCGGTCAAATAGCCGAATTGGTGGTACCGATTATGGCCGGAGGTTATTTTTTGATGGCTTTATTTGTGCTAATCATGAACATCACTGAAATACCTGGACTTATTGTATCAATAGTTAGTAGTGCTTTTGGTTTGAATCAAGCAATTGGTGGTAGTGTCGGTGCAGTTTTGATTATTGGAGTTAAACGGGGCTTATTTTCTAATGAAGCGGGATTGGGTAGTGCCCCGAATGTAGCAGCAACTGCCTATGTTAAACATCCTGCCGACCAAGGAATTGTTCAATCATTAAGTGTAATGATTGACACTATTATCATGTGTTCTTGTACAGCTTTTGTGATTCTTCTGTCTGATGTTTATCAACCTAATGATGAATCTTCTAGTGGAGTTGTTCTTACTCAAAATGCCATGGCTGACCATGTGGGTGAGTGGGGAAGAATTTATTTAACCATAGCACTAGTTTTGTTTGCTTTCACCTCAATTATTTACAACTATTACTTGGGGGAAAATAGCCTTAATTTCTTTAGTGAGGGTAATAAGCTGATATTTAATATTTTTCGTGTTTTAACTCTCGCCTTAATTGTTTGGGGAGCTGTGCAGGATTTAAGTACAGTATTTGCTTTTGCTGACATTACCCAAGCTTTGTTAGCATTAGTTAATTTAAGTGCTTTGTTTATGTTGTTTAAGGTCGGTATACGCATTATGGAAGACTATGATCAACAAATTGATAACGGTGTCAAACAACCTGTACTCACTGTATCTAAATTTTCTGATCTAAAGATAGATCCTCAAGCCTGGGAGGATATGTCTGAAGAAACTACACAAGTTTCATCACTTTAAAGGAGTTAATACTCAGACCGCTTCTAAAAATCTACTCAAATTTACTCAAACAGCAAAATAAGACA